>JAADDL010000174.1 GCA_013153915.1 Campylobacterota bacterium | reverse complement strand
GCGTTTATAAATCCTATCCTATGAAGTTCCGCTCCGACGCCGTAGCCGTAGTGCAAAGGCGTCTTTTCGGTAGGCGCTTCACCGCAGTAACTTATATCAAATCTATCTCTATTTTTCACCGCTTTTGAGCTTAGTTTTAGCACCAAAAGAAGTATCAATACAAATATCACTCCAAATGCGCTCATGATAAAAAGACCGTTAAAATCGCCTATAAAGCTAGGCATCACGCCTGCTCCTTTGTAAGCGATAGGCGTGAGATGAAACTCTAAAAGCACCGGATTTATCACTTTGATAAAGAGTCCCGGAAATGTGCCTATAAAAAGTAAAAGCAAAGCTAAAACTATTTGCGGCAAAAGGTAGCTAAAACTCACCTCTTTTTGCTCAAAAAGTTCGGGAGAGTTGGGGTGACCCAAGTATATACCGTAAACAAGTTTGTAGCAGTACAAAAACGAAGCCGCACCACTAAAGAGCATAGCTACAAGCACGATAGCGAATTTGGTCTCGATAAGTGAGCTATATATCATAAACTTTGACGCAAATCCGCCAAGCGGAGGCATACCCGCTAATGCTATGATACCGATAAGTAGCATCACGAACGATACGGGAGTTTTATAGATGAGTCCTCCAAGTTCGCTAAATCTGCTCTTGCCCGTTTGGGCGATGATGGCGGCGACATTTATAAATAGTAATAGTTTTATGATAGTGTGTAAAAGCGTATGATAAAGCGCTCCGCCGACTCCATACTCCACTCCAAGCCCGATAGCGCTTACGATATATCCAAGTTGAGCTATGGATGAGTAAGCCAAAAGCCTTTTTACTTCATCTTGAGTGATAGCTTTGAAAGTCGCTATGATGGAGGTGATAACCCCTATCCAAGCCAAAGCGTATCCGAAAGTAGAGCCGTTTAAAAGCGCTCCGAATATCTCTTTTAAGTTGTTGTATCCGACAATCTCACCATATATCAAAAATAGTCCGTATATTCCCATCTTTGACATTACTGCTGAAAGTATAGCGCTAAAAGTGTCGTTGGCTTTTGAGTAGGTATCTACTACCCAGTAGTGAAGCCCTATGACGCCCGTTTTTATGAAAAAACCTATAGAAAAGAGCGTGATAACGGCGACTTTTAGCCAAATATCCATAAGATAAAATCTCTTTGAAGCACTCTCAAAATCAAAACTCTCAACCCCGCTATACAAGAAAACCATAGCGGCTATGAGAAAGAACGCCGAAGCTATCGAAAAGAGTATATACTTTTGGAGTGTTTTTTTGTCTATATTGTTGCTTTGGGCGATAATGAAGTAGCTGCTGATACTCATAACTTCCCAGCCGATAAACAGCGTGATAAAATCGCCCGCAAAAACTATGACAAACATCGACAAGGCTAAGATAATCTCCCAGATATAGTAACCAAAAGGCAATCTTTGACTCTTTTGAGATATGCCGACCAATACAAAAGATATAAAGATGATATAGGCGAAAAATGTCCCAAGAGGAGTCTCTTGCAATAAAAAGTGTATATCGTTCGTTAGCGGCAAATAGAGGTGAAAACCTCCGCCGAAAGAGTATAAAAGATATACAAATAGAGCGTTTAAAATGATAAATAGTGTATTCATAGCCCGACTCCTAAGGCAAAGTTTATATAGTTTTGCGGATGCAGCAAGGATCTTGCCGCTAGATCGCTAAAGTGCGTTAAGATGGAGGGGTAAACTCCAAAAAGCACGATAAGAAAAACTAAAATGCCAAGCACCAGATAGTTTATGGGAGCGATACTTAGCGACTCTTTTGTAGCCTTTGTGCTTGTAACCGCAAAGATGAGTCTAAAAAAGTAAATCGCTTCTATGATGCTGACAAAGAGTATAAAAGCGACCGTTTTGTACTCATGTATCACAGCAAAACCCTTTAGTATCAATATCTTACCGACAAATCCGCTAAAAGGAGGGATGCCGAGAATCGACAAAAAAGATACTATCAAAACAAAAGCTAAAAAGGGTGACTTAAATCTACCCATGATGGATATGGAAGTCTCTTTGAACCTATCTATAAGTATCCCAAGAGATAAAAATATGGCGGTTTTGCCGAGTGAATGGCTAACAAGATAAAATATAGCTCCGCTTATCACTCCCGCCGAACCGGAAGAGAAGGCTAAAAATAAAAGCCCCAACTGTCCGAGAGTCGAATAGGCAAAGAGTCTTTTTATATCTTTTTGATTGAGTGCGGTAAATTCCGCTACCAAAAATGTCACACCCGCAACTATCATGATAAAAGATGAGTATCTTGTATCAAGTTTGAGTAGATAAAAAAGGTGAAAAAAGACAAATAGATAAGCTTTTGAAACCATAGAGCTAAACAGAGCCGCTACTTGGGAAGTAGAGCCTTGGTAGATGTCGGGTACCCAAAAGTTCATCGGAAAAAGTTCCGCTTTCGTGCCAAATCCGATAAATAGCATCAACGCTGAAAGTGCGGCGATCCTTGGATCCATTTGGTGAAATCTTTGAGCTATTTGTCCGAGATTGACCGTGCCTAGTTGCAAGTAGATGATCATAATGGCAAAAACTATAAAAAGTGAGGCTATGGAGCCCACTATGAGGTATTTGATACCCGCTTCAAGGGCTAATTTATCCTTTTTAAACGCACTCAATGCGTATGAGCTGATGCCTACTATCTCAAAGAAGATATAGACATTGAAAATATCGCAACTTAGTATCAAGCCTATGGTGCCTGCGGTTAGCATATTGAAAAATATATAAAATCTGCTTTCGTTTTGACTCTTTTGGTTTGCAAAATACCATAAAAGGTAAAATGACATCAAAAGTGATATAAAGGTAAAAAGAAGCAGAAAAACTACGGAGTAGTTATCGACTATAAAGGCGATGCCAAGAGGAGGAGCTATGGAAAATTCCGCTATCTGCGGGAGATCTAAGGTCGCATACTTTAAAGCTTGTAAAAATAGAACAAGATTTAGAAGTATGGAGCTTCCTCTTAGGGTTATGACGCCCATTTTTTTGAAATACGGAGTCAAAAACGAAAACAGAACCGGAAGTAAAAAGTAGTATCCAAGACTCATATCAATCCTTTAACTCGTTCATTTTTGATATATCGTTGGTGCCCGTGATCTTAAAATATTCGATACCGAACGATATACCCAGAGCCAAAACCGCCAAACCTATGACGATGGTTGTGAGTATCATAGCTTGCGGCACGGGATCGACCATGTTTTTAAAGGTTTTTATGCCGCTATCGACTATGGGAGCCGTTAGTCCGACTCTATACTGAAGTCCTATAAAAAAGATAAAAAGAGCCGACTCCATGATAGAGAAGGATATAAGCAGTTTTATAAGATTTTTTCTTGTAAAAACGCCAAAAAGTCCAACTCCGAAAAGTATGAGAGAGCCTGATACGACGATGGTGTTTATGCTCTCTTGAGTGTTTAAAAATTCAAACATTTTGCACCTCTTTTTTACTTTGTTCGTATTGGGCTTCTCTTTTGATGAAATACTCCACGATGACCGTCATTTCGCTACCCACCTTTATACCGACTATGATATAGATGACGGGGATGATACCGCCGCTTATAAGTTCGCCTATTTGTGAGACGGGGTGGGGCAAAAAGTTGCCAAGAAGGATACCGAGCTTGAAAAATCCCACAAGAGCTATCAAGACATACGCCGAACCGCTTAAAGACTCGCAAAGCGTTAGTATCGAGTGGTTTAGCTTCAAGTTGGGATTTGCCAAAAATAGCAGTAAAAATGCCGTAGCTATGACGACTCCTCCTTGGAAACCGCCTCCGGGGCTTAAGTGTCCGTGGATGATGATATAGACTCCAAAAAGTATGATAACGCTAAAAAGAAGCCTGCTTCCTATATCTAATATAAAACTCTTTTCATAATCAATTTTTTCGCCCTCTCTTTGAGAAGAGGATAGTATCATCGCAACGCCGGTGGTGGCGAGAAACAGTACCGTAACCTCTCCGACGGTGTCGATACCCCTAAAAAACGTGACGACGGAAGTGACTGCGTTTGCCGTCGCCGTTTTTAGGTTTATATCAAGATAGACTAGCCCTACATTTTTAAACAATGAGCTTTTGACTTGAGATAGGACGCTTATGATAGATAGCATCAAAGCCGAACTCACAAGTGATAAAATCGCACTTTTTAAAGGGATAACTTTTTTAAGATTCATTTGTTTGCCCCTCTTTCGTGGTGTGTCTGATACCGAGCAAAAATACGGCCGTGCTTAGACCAGAGCCTATGACCGCTTCGGTAAGCGCGACATCGGGCGCTTGAAAGATAAAAAACAGCACAACGCTTCCAAGTCCGACTCCCATAAATAAAATGGTCGAACCCACTATGTCTTTGCAGACGATAGAAGCGATAGCAACCGTGATAATGGATAAAAATGTAAAAAGTATGATAAGTCCTATCATTTTTCTTCCTTTAAGGCGTCAATGCCGCTACTTAAAAATATAGAATCTTTAAATCTTTTATATGTCACTTTTGCAAGGATGGATGAGGATATGGGGTTGGTTATCATGATAAACAGGGCTAAAACTATCAGCTTAAATGTCCAAGACGGCTCAAAACAGGCAACCCCGAGTATCACTAAGAGCGAGCCTAAGGTGGAAGCTTTTGTGGCGGCTTGCATCCTTGAGAGGGTGTCTGGCATCCTTAACAAGCCAAGACCGCTGAGCAAAAGTAGCAAAACACCGAGGAAACTTAAAATATAACCCAAGATATTTAGTATAAACACTCTATATCTCCTTGTCTAAAAATTTGGCAAAAACGATAGTGCCGGTAAAACCGATAAGACCGAATATAAAAGCCACGTCAAGATATATGCTTCTTTTAAAATAGAAAGATAAAACTACAAGAAGTGATGTCGCTATGATGCTAAGCGAATCAAACGCTACGACTCTATCCGGAAGAGTAGGGCCGAGGACAAATCTAATCAATGCCAAAAAAAGTGATACCCAAATAAAAACTATTATTAATTCAATCATCATTTCCTCACTTCAAATATACAGTACTCAAAAATCAAATAAAAGATTACTCCTATTTTTCTTAAAAAATTATAATAAATTTGAAATTTCATTCATTTTTTTATATATCCTATATTATCGATAAAGAAACCTTAAAATAACACTAAAATCGTATGTAAATGTATAAAATATTTTAAATAATATCATTTTAATCATATTATTATAAACTAATTCATTAAATAAATTTTATTATTAAAAGTATGTTAAAATTTAAGAAAATTAAGTTTTTTCAAGAGAAGATTGTTGTATAATTGAGCCATATTTTTACGCTTTGTCGTTTAATGCAAAAAATAAAGAGGAAAAAATGAAGATAAAAAGTTTATTTGTGGCGTCGCTGGAAAAAAACGCCGGAGGACTCGTCGTCTCCATAGGACTTATGGATATACTGAAAAGAAAGCTACAAAAAGTGGCGTTTTTTAGACCTATTATCATGCAAAGCGACCCGGCTAAAAACGACGATATAAACTTTATGTTAAAACATTACGGGCTTAAAATGGAGCTTGATGAAACATATTGTTTTACTCTGGAAGAGGCTGAAAGCTTGATAGCCGACAATAAACAAAACTATCTTTTCGAAAAGATAATAGAAAAATTTGAAACTCTTGAAAAAAAGTTTGATTTTATCCTTTGTGAAGGCATAAGCAAAACGCTATTTACCTCCACCGTGGATTTTGATATCAATCTCGAGATAGCTAAAAACATAGGCAGTCCCGTTATCGGAGTTCTTAGCGGCAAAAATAAAACCTCAAAAGAGATATGGGAAGAAGCCAAGATAGAGGGTGAAACGATAAGAGAAGAGGGGTGTATACATTTTGCTACTTTTATCAATAGACTCGATAAAGAATCTTTGATAGATTTGACAAATAAGGTTAGATTTTTGAGAAACGACGAAGTTCCTATATATCTGCTTCCCGAAGTGAGAGAACTCTCCTATCCAACCATCAAAGAGGTCAATGACAATCTGGGCTCAAAATGTATTTTCGGTAGCGACAAAGATCTAAAAAGATTGGTAAAGCAGACCAAGATAGCCGCTATGAACCTTGACCACTTCTTGATGAGACTTGAAGACGGCGACCTTATCATAGTCCCGGGAGATAGACTCGATATGATACTCGGCTCCATAGCCGCAAACTACTCAAAAGATTTTCCCTCTATTTCCGGTATCGTCTTGACGGGCGGTTATGTGCCCGATGAGATTTTTATGAAGCTGATAGAAGGAGTAGGGGAGTTTAACGTGCCGATTTTAAGCTCAAAAGACGATACTTTTACGACGGCGGTAAAAGTAAGCGAAACCGATGCCAAGATAATGCCCGATAGCGTCAACAAGATAGCCATCATCGAAGGACTTTTCGGTACTTATATAGATTCTCGTCATATAGAAGAGAAGATCGATACCACAAACTCCTCATCTATCATGACGCCCGCGATGTTCGAGTATAGGATGTTTGAAAAGGCTAGACAAAACATAAAAACCATAGTGTTGCCCGAGAGTGAGGACGAAAGGATACTACGAGCTACCGATATACTTCAAAGAAGAAGGGTGGTAAATATCATCTTGCTCGGCAATCCCAAAGAGATAAGTTCGAAATGTTCGTCTCTCGGTATAAATCTTAGAAAAAACATTATCATAGTCGACCCTCAAACAAGCGACCTAAAAAGAAAGTATGCGGATGAATTTTTTGAGCTTAGAAAACACAAAGGCATGACAAAAGAGGGTGCTTACGATATAATGAACAACAAAAACTACTTCGGTACCATGATGATACACATGGGTGATGCCGACGGTATGGTCAGCGGTGCAAACAATACCACGGCGGATACTATAAGACCCGCACTTCAAATCATCAAGACAAAACCCGGTATCTCCATCGTTTCTAGCGTATTTTTTATGTGTTTGGATACGAAAGTCTTGGTTTACGGGGATTGCGCGGTCAATCGTGACCCAAATGCCGAGCAATTAGCCCAGATAGCCATATCTTCGGCAGATACCGCTAAACTTTTCGGCATAGAGCCTATAGTAGCGATGCTCTCATACTCTACGGGAGATTCGGGAAGCGGTGAGGATGTGCAAAAAGTGGCGGAAGCGACTAAAATAGTCAAAAAATTAAGACCCGATCTGCTCGTGGAGGGTCCTATACAGTATGACGCCGCCATAGATGCGGAGGTTGCTAAGAAAAAATTACCCAACTCAAAAGTGGCGGGCAGGGCGACCGTATTTATCTTCCCTGACTTAAATACGGGAAATAACACCTATAAAGCGGTACAAAGAAGCTCCAACGCCATAGCGGTAGGTCCCGTTTTGCAAGGGCTTAGAAAGCCCGTTAATGATTTAAGCAGGGGTTGTCTGGTCGAAGATATCGTAAACACGGTAGCTATCACGGCTATCCAAGCGGGAGAGAACGAATGAAAAAGATACTGGTACTAAATAGCGGAAGTTCGTCTATAAAGTTTAAACTTTTCGATATGGACCGAGGTGAAAAAGTTTTATGTTCGGGCTTGATAGAAAGAATAGGTGAAAAAGAGGCTCGTTTTAAGCTGAAATTCGGCGACAAAAAGCTGGAAAAAAGTATCGACATCAAAGACCATGCGCACGGTTTAAGCGTATTGCAAGAAGAGATGAAAAGAGAAAATATCCTAAAAAGCTTTCAAGAATTGGGCGGAGTAGGGCATCGAGTCGTGCATGGAGGAGAGTATTTTGACAAAGCCGTTTTGATAGACGATAGTGTTTTGGAAAAGATTGAAGAGTTGTCGCCTTTGGCGCCTCTACACAATCCCGTCAATCTACTCGGCATAAAAGCTATATTTAAACAACATCCAAATATCCCGCAAGTAGCGGTGTTTGATACCGCTTTTCATCAAACGATAGATAAAAAAACTTTTATGTACGCCTTGCCTTATGAATATTATGAAAAAGAAAAGATAAGAAGATACGGTTTTCATGGTACTTCTCACCATTTTGTCATGCAAAAAGCGGCAGAAGTATTGCAAAAAGATACCAACAAAATCAACCTCATAACTTTACATCTTGGCAACGGAGATAGCGCAACCGCCGTAAAAGAGGGCAAAAGCATAGATACATCTATGGGTTTTACTCCTCTTGAAGGGCTTGTTATGGGGACAAGATGCGGTGATTTGGACCCCGCTATCGTATTTTATCTATCAAAAAAACTTGGACTAAATATCGAAGAACTTGATAAAATACTCAACAAAAAAAGCGGACTAAAAGGAATATGCGGCGATAACGATATGAGGGAGATAGAAAAAAGAGCCTCTCAAGGAGACGAAAAAGCCAAACTTGCGCTTGAAGTTTTTTGTTATCGTATAAAAAAATATATCGGTGCATACACGGTAACGATAGGAAAGGTTGATGCCATAGTGTTTACGGGCGGTATAGGCGAAAACTCCTCTTTGGTAAGAGAAATGGTTTGTATCGGACTTGAAGATAGCATAGGAGCAAAACTCGATACGGAAAAAAATCAAAAAAACGAACTCATCATAAGTAAAAACGATTCAAAGATAAAGATACTCGTTATACCGACGGATGAAGAGTTTGAGATAGCAAATCAAACTTACAATGAGGTTGCAAACCGATGAGTAACGGCGTAGTTTTTAGAAAATACACTATCTACTACAAACCGCCCCATAGAGGATTTCACTTGATAACCGACGAGATTTTAAAAGAGATAGAGATAAAAGATATCGAAACCGGACTGCTAAATCTCTTCTTGAAGCACACTTCGGCATCTTTGACGATAAACGAAAACGCCTCTTACGGCGTCAAAGAGGATATGGAATTTATCAGTTCCGCTTTAGTGAGCGAAGAGTATGACTATATCCATGACCTTGAAGGCAGGGACGATATGCCGGCTCACTTTAAAAGTTCGATGTTCGGCGTTAGTTTAAATATCCCTATCTCAAACGGCAAACTAAATCTCGGTCTATGGCAAGGAATATATCTAAACGAACACCGTAACCATCCGACTAGAAGAGAGATAGCGGCTACGGTTTTCGGGGTTTAAGAGAGTAACTCTTTAACTATAGCGTTTATCCTTTTTCCGTCGGCTCTACTACCGCACTCTTTTATAGCCATACCCATAACTTTACCTATATCTTTCATAGATGTTGCGCCGGTTTTTTGGATAACGTTTGAGACTACGGCTCTTATTTCCTCGTCGTCTAACTGTTTTGGCAGGTATGATTTGAGGATGTTTAACTCGTTTTGCTCCTTTTGATACAAATCGTCTCTTCCGGCATCCTTATACTGTTTCATAGAGTCTTCTCTTTGTTTTGCGGATTTTTGGATGATTTTGACGATATCTTCATCACTCAACTCTTTTCTTTCATCCACTTCCACCTGCTTTAAAGCGCTCATCAAAAACCTGATAGTGTCTCTTTTGATGACATCTTTAGCTTTCATAGCCTCTTTCAAATCACTTTTTAACTTCTCTTTCAAATCTGACATATTTTTATCCTTTTAAAGTTGGAACTTTTTTTGCTTTTATTATAGTCGTATTATAACAAAATATTGGAGAAAAGATGAAATTTGGGGTTGTTTTCTGTCTGTCTGTTTTTATTGTATCTTTTTTTAGTGGCTGTACGGCAAAATCCGCTGACCCGACTATTGCTATGAAACCTCCCGTTTATGTAGAGCAGCTTCCCTCAAAAGAGAAGGGTGACAGTATCCAAAACGAAGGGAGTCTGTTTGGCAAAGGGGACAATCCGCTATTTTCGGATAGAAAAGCTATGAATGTAAACGACTTAGTGACGGTCGTGATAGATGAAAGCATATTTCAAAGCTCATCAGCCAAAAAAAGTTTATCAAAAAATACCAACGACAACCTTGGAGGAGGGCTTTTTACCTCTACCGGTAGTAACGGCATAGTAAATAATGCGGTAAGCAAACTAAACGGTTTTGCAAATATCGGTTTTCAGACAAATTCGCAAAACACTTTTTCAAGTAAAGGCGACAATAGCAGAAACGAGATGTTTACCACTACTATCTCGGCAAGAGTTATAAAGATATTAAATAACGGAAACTACTTTATAGAAGGAAGCAGGGAGATGCTTATAAACGGTGAAAAGCAAATCGTACAAATAAGTGGCGTAATACGACCTTACGATATAGACCAAACCAACACGATAAGCTCAAAATATATCGCCGATGCCAAGATACTATATAAAACCGAAGGTGAGATAGACCAAAACAGCAAAAAAGGCTGGGGAACAAGACTTGTAGAAACTATTTGGCCGTTTTGATATATTTTTAGGTATAATACTTTAAAAATGTAATTTTAAGGTATTGCCATGAAAATAGATGAGATTTATATCATATACGGTAGTGTCGGGGCAGTAGCATTTATCTTTTTGCTTTTGATATATTTTTTGTATCAAAAAAGCAAAACCAACAAAGAACTCAATCAATACAACAATATGCTACAAAGTAGGATAAGCGCTTTAGAGGTAGAGATAGGCACTTTGCAAGAAAACGTAAAATTTTTAAAGAGTGTTGAAGAGAAGTTTGAAGAGTTATCGGACGAATATAAAAATCTCGAACTTGCATATAGTGACACCAAGGCACACAATCTAAGACTCGACACTCTCGTAAAGGAAAAGGATAAGAACTTAAATCAACTAAAAGAGA
>JAADDL010000074.1 GCA_013153915.1 Campylobacterota bacterium | reverse complement strand
TTCTTTATATAAGGTTAGCCGATATGGAAAAAATACGACTTAAGCTAAAAGCTTATGATCACAGAGTGTTAGACAGATCAGTCGCAGCGATTGTTGAAGCTGTTAAAAGAACGGGGGCCGAGATCATAGGTCCTATGCCGATGCCTACAAAGATCAAGAGATATACGGTTCTTAGATCACCACATGTAAACAAAGACTCAAGAGAACAATTCGAGATAAGGATTCATTCAAGACTTATCGATATAGTTTCGGCAACGCCGGATACGATAGACTCCTTGATGAAGCTTGATTTGGCTCCTGAGGTGAATGTAGAAGTAAGAGCAATGGGTGCAAAGGGGTAAAACATGGAATATATAGTTCAAAAGATAGGAATGAGCAGAACGGTAGGTGTTCCGAGTTTTGCTGTAACTCTATGCAAGGTATTGGATACGAAAGTTTGTGAGATAAAAGAGGATAAAAAAGCTATAGTAGCGTACGGTGACGGTAAAAAATCAAACAAAGCGATAGCCGGTCAGCAAAAAAAATACAATTTATCAAAAGAGTTCAATAGATTTGCGACCATAGAGGTGGCAAACGAAGAAGCCGGCGACTTGGATATGGAGCCGTTGAAAAACGCTAAAAAAGTAAAAACGACCTTCAAAACCAAAGGTAGAGGTTTTACCGGCGTTATGAAAAGGTGGAATTTTGCGGGAGGTCCGGGAGGACACGGTTCAAGATTTCACAGAGCGGGCGGTTCGATAGGTAACTGCGAATGGCCGGGTCGTGTACAAAAGGGTAGAAAAATGCCGGGACAATACGGAAATACCCAAGTAACGGTTAAAAACGAAGTTGTCTCCTTTGACGAAGAGAACGGTATCTTGGTATTGAAAGGTGCAATATCCGGAGCAAACGGAAGAGTCGGTAAGATAAGGATTATTAAATGAGTAAAGCCATTGTATTAAACGAAAAATTAGAAAAAACAAGTGAGTTTGAGCTTCCTAAAAGTTTTGACGAAGCAAATTCCGCTAACTTGTATCTATATGTAAAATCGTATCTTGCTTCGCTAAGAGCCAATACGGCTGTTACAAAAAGTAGAGGAGAAGTAAGAGGAGGCGGTAAAAAGCCTTGGAGTCAAAAAGGTAGAGGCGGAGCGAGAGCCGGATCAAACAGAAGCCCTATTTGGGTTGGCGGCGGTATAGCTCACGGACCTAAAAATAATAGAAACTACTATCAAAAGGTAAACAAGAAGCAAAAAAGACTTGCTTTAGAGTGTGCGTTAAGTGAAAAAGCTCAAGAGGGCGCATTGTATGTTGTCGATTCTATCGCTATAGAGTCGGGTAAAACTAAAGATGCGGCAAATGTGATAAAAACTTTGGGTTTAAGAGATGTTCTTATAGTAAAAGAGTTGATAGACGAAAAAAGTTTTTATAGCTTTAGAAATTTAAAAAACGCTTATTTGGTTGAGCCAAATGAGTTAAACGCTTATCTAGTTGCGGCATATCATGCGGTGATTATAGAAAAAGCTGTTTTAGAAAATATTGTAAAAGAGGGCTAAAAATGGCAGATATAACTGATATAAAAGCAATACTTTATACCGAAAAGAGCTTAGGCCTTCAAGAGGATGGAGTCGTTGTTATACAAACCAGTCCTAAGATGACAAAAAATGGACTAAAAGAGGTATTAAAAAACTATTTCGGTTTTGTTCCTTTGAAAGTCAACTCTCTAAGAGTAAACGGTAAAGTTAAGAGATTTAGAGGCAGAGAGGGAAAAAGAGCGGATTATAAAAAATTCTATGTGAAGCTACCTGAGGGTGCGGCCATAGAGAGTATGGAGGTATAAGATGGCTATTAAAACATATAAACCATACACTCCGAGTCGAAGATATATGACCGGACTTGATAGTAGTGATATTACGGCAAAACCGAGCGTCGGAAAATTGCTTAAAAAACTAAAATCAAGCGCGGGAAGAAACAATAACGGAAGAATAACCTCAAGACACAAAGAGGCGGGTGCTAAGAAGAAGTATAGAATCATAGATTTCAAAAGAAGAAAATACGGAGTTCCCGGCAAAGTTGTTTCTATAGAGTACGATCCGTATAGAAACTGCAGAATCGCTCTTATTAGTTATCTTGACGGAGATAAAAGATATATTCTTCAACCTTCGGGATTGAAAGTGGGCGATAAGGTAGAAGCCGCCGAAAGCGGACTTGACATAAAGCCCGGAAATGCTATGAAGCTTAGAAATATTCCCGTAGGTACGATTATTCACAATATTGAGATGAAGATAGGAAAAGGCGGTCAGATAGCAAGAAGCGCCGGAGGATATGCTCAGCTTATGGGTAAAGAGGATAAGTATGTCGTTCTTAGGCTTCCAAGCGGAGAGATGAGACAAGTGCTTGCTGAGTGTATGGCTACTATCGGCGTGGTCGGAAATGAAGATTGGGCAAATGTCGTTATCGGAAAAGCGGGAAGAAATAGACACAGAGGTATAAGACCTCAAACAAGAGGTAGCGCTATGAACCCTGTTGACCATCCGCACGGTGGTGGTGAGGGTAAAACTAACTCCGGAAGACATCCCGTCACTCCTTGGGGTAAACCGACTAAGGGTTACAAAACAAGGGGCAAAAAAGCTAGCGATAAGCTAATTATCTCAAGAAGAAAAGGAAAATAGATGGCAAGAAGTCTAAAAAAAGGTCCTTTTGTCGATGATCATTTGATGAAAAAAGTTATTAAGTCAAAAGAGTCAAAAGATAATAAACCTATAAAAACATGGTCAAGAAGAAGTACTATAACTCCTGATATGTTGGGATTGACATTCAATGTGCATAACGGAAGAAATTTCGTACCCGTTTATATCACTGAAAATCACATAGGATATAAACTCGGCGAATTTGCTCCGACTAGAACTTTTAAGGGTCATAAAGGCTCGGTTCAGAAAAAGATTGGTAAATAAGGTGTGAACATGGGAAAATCAACATTAAAATTTATAAGATTGTCACCTACGAAAGCAAGATTGATAGCAAGAGAGGTTCAAGGAATGAATGCCGAGCTTGCACTTGCAAGTTTGGAGTTTATGCCTAATAAAGCCGCTAGAGTTATATCCAAAGTGATAGCCAGTGCGGTTGCGAACGGCGGATATGAGCCCGAAGAAGTCATCATCAGTTCTTGCAGAGTAGATCGTGGACCGGTACTTAAGAGATTTAGACCAAGAGCAAGAGGTAGAGCGACTCCTATAAGAAAACCGACTTCTCATGTATTTGTAGAAGTATCAAAAGAACAAGATAAGGATAAGTAGTATGGGACAAAAAGTAAATCCTATCGGACTAAGATTGGGAATAAATAGAAATTGGGATTCAAGATGGTTTCCGGGTAGCAATATATCCGAAAATATCGGAGAAGATTACAAGATAAGAAAATTTCTTAAAAAAGAGCTTTATTATGCCGGTATTTCTCAAATCATTATAGAAAGAACAGCTAAAAAACTTAGAGTTACCGTAGTGGCTGCAAGACCCGGTATCATCATCGGTAAAAAAGGCGCCGATATAGAGAAGTTGAAAAATAAACTCACAAATCTTATCGGAAAAGATGTTAATGTCAATATTCAAGAAGTAAGAAGAAGCGCCATAGACGCTCAACTTGCGGCTGAGAATGTTGCTATGCAGCTTGAAAGAAGGATAGCTTTTAGAAGAGCTATGAAAAAAGTTATACAAAACGCTTTAAAATCCGGCGCAAAAGGTATAAAGGTTTCTGTATCTGGAAGACTCGGCGGAGCCGAAATGGCAAGGACCGAGTGGTATCTTGAGGGTAGAGTTCCTTTGCATACTTTAAGAGCTAAGATAGATTACGGTTTTGCCGAAGCTCAAACTACTTACGGTATTATCGGAGTAAAAGTTTGGATATTTAAAGGTGAGGTGTTGACTAAGGGTATAGCTCAAGATACTTCGGCGGAAAAGAAACCAAGAAGAGATAGCAGAAGAAACAAGAGAGGTAAATAACCATGTTGATGCCAAAAAGAACTAAATATAGAAAACAGCAAAAAGGTAGAAATAGAGGCAAGGCTTATAGAGGCAGTTCTATCGCATTCGGCGAAATAGCCCTTAAAGCCGTAGAAGCCGGCAGGATAAATTCTCGTCAAATAGAGGCGGCGAGGATAGCTATGACAAGAAGAGTAAACAGAATGGCAAAAAGCTGGATAAGAGTTTTCCCCGACAAGCCTATCACCGCTAAACCTCTTGAGGTAAGGATGGGTAAAGGTAAGGGTTCCGTCGAGCAATGGGTTATGAATATCAAGCCCGGTAGAATCATTTTTGAAATGGCGGGAGTAAACGAGGATTTGGCTAGAGCCGCTTTGACTCTTGCTATGCATAAGCTTCCGTTTAAAACAAAGATAGTTACAAGGGACGGCGAGAATGAAATATATTGATTTGAAAGATAAGAGCTTAAAAGAGCTCAACGAAATGTTAAAAGAGAAAAAGGTGCTGGTATTTAAGCTTAAAGCTAAGCTTAAAACAATGCAGCTAACAAATCCGAATGAGATAAAAGAAGCAAGAAGAGATGTCGCAAGAATATCTACTGCCATCTCGGCTCTTCAAAATAATAATAAATAAGGTTTAGATAATGGCTTCTTTAAAAAGAGTAATTCAAGGCGTAGTGGTAAGTAAGGCCGGAGATAAAACGGCTACCGTTATGGTGGAAAGAAGAGTTATGCACCCAAGATATAGAAAATTCGTTAAAAGATTTAAAAAATATCTTGTACATGATGAGCACAACAAAGCGAATGTCGGCGACATCGTAAGTGCCATCGAATGTAGACCTATTAGCAAAAGAAAAGCTTTTAGATTAAAAGCTGTTGAGGGTGTTGATTTGAATGTTAGAAAAGTTGACGCTAAAGAGAGCGTTGAAGGAGATGAAGCATGATACAAAGCTTTACGAGATTGAAAATAGCCGATAATAGCGGTGCTAAAGAGATTATGTGTATCAAAGTTCTCGGCGGAAGCAAGAGAAGATACGCTACATTGGGTGATGTTATAGTAGCTTCCGTAAAGAAGGCTATACCTAACGGAAAAGTAAAAAAAGGTCAAGTTGTAAAAGCGGTTATCGTTAGAACTAAAAAAGAGGTTCAAAGAGAAAACGGTTCTCTTATAAGATTTGATGAAAATGCCGCCGTTATACTTGATAATAAAAAAGAGCCTATCGGAACAAGGATTTTCGGTCCGGTCGGCAGAGAGATAAGATATGCCAACTTTATGAAAATTGTTTCGCTTGCTCCGGAGGTGCTATAATGGCTGTTAAATTTAAGATAAAAAAGGGCGATAAGGTTAAAGTTATCGCCGGAGACGATAAAGGTAAAGTAGGAGAGGTTTTACAGGTTCTTCCTAAGACTTCTCAAGTTGTGGTAGCCGGTTGCAAAATCGTAAAAAAGGCTGTTAAGCCTAACGATAAAAATCCAAAAGGCGGTTTTGCGAGTATCGAAAAACCGATACATATTTCAAATGTTCAAAAAGTTGAGGATCAGTAGATGGATAGATTAAAAAAGAGATATGCCGAAGAGATTAGACCCACTCTTGCTAAAGAGTTGGGGATAAAAAACCCGATGCTGATACCGCAGATAGAGAAAGTCATCATAAGCGTCGGTGCGGGCGAATTTTCAAAAGATGCAAAAATAATGCAAAATATTCAAGATACCATCTCTTTGATAGCCGGTCAACACGCCGTTATAACTACGGCAAAAAAATCGGTTGCGGGATTTAAGGTTAGAGAAGGATATCCGGTCGGAGTAAAAGTGACTCTAAGAAAAGATAGAATGTATACCTTTTTAGATAAATTGATCTCTATCGCACTTCCGAGAGTGAAAGATTTTAGAGGATTGCCAAGAAACGGATTTGACGGCAGAGGCAATTATAACTTCGGACTTGACGAGCAGTTGATATTCCCTGAGATTGAGTATGATTTTATACTTAGAACTCACGGTATGAATATAACTATCGTTACAACGACCGAAGATGATAAAGGCGCTTTTAAATTATTGGAATTGATAGGAATTCCGTTTGCAAAAGGAAGAAAATAATGGCTAAGAAATCTATGATCGCAAAGGCAAAGAGAAAACCGAAATTTAGTGTAAGAGCTTATACAAGATGTCAAATATGCGGAAGACCTCACTCCGTATATAGAGATTTCGGTATATGTAGAATTTGTCTTAGAAAAATGGCTAACGAAGGGTTGATACCCGGAGTTAAAAAAGCTAGTTGGTAAGGAATACAAATGATAAATGATATAGTATCGGACGCATTGACGAGAGTTAGAAACGCTTCTATGAGGGGCTTGGAGACCACAACTCTTCTACACTCGAAATTGGTCGAGGGAATTATGAAGATATTTAAAGACAAAGGTTATATAAAAGATTATAGTATCAAAGAAGAGGGTGTTAAAAAGTTTATAAAAGTAACACTTCAATATGATGAAAACGGTAAAAGCGTTATAACCGAAGTCAAAAAAATATCAAAACCGGGTAGAAGAGTTTACAAAGGTGCCGATGAGATTAAGAAGTTTAAAAACGGATACGGAACCTATGTGGTAAGCACTTCAAAAGGTGTTTTGAGTAACGATGAAGCTTACAAAAACGGAGTTGGCGGCGAATTGCTTTGTAGCATTTGGTAGCCCTATTTTTATGGCATTCAAGTAGGTTTTGCCTATTTGTAGACAAGTAAAAAGGAAAAATATGTCAAGAATCGGTAAGTTACCCGTAGATATACCCTCGGGTGTAGATGTTAAAGTTGAGGGTAGCAAAATAGTATTTAAAAAGGATAAAATCCAAAAAGAGTTGGATTTTAAAGACAATGTAGTAGTAAAAGTAGAAAATAACCAAATCGTATTTTCTCCGAAAGGCGACGATAGACAAAGCAGAGCGTTTTGGGGAACATATAGATCTATTTCTCACAATATAATTATCGGTATAACAGAAGGTTTCGAGAAGAAGCTCGAGATAAACGGAGTAGGTTATAGAGCTAGCGTTAAAGGTAATGTTTTAGAGTTGAGTCTCGGTTTTTCTCATCCGGTAAATTATGAAATTCCAAAAGATATCAATATAACCGTAGAAAAAAATATTATCACCGTAAAAGGTGACGATAAGCAAGTTGTCGGACAAGTAGCGGCGGATATAAGAAGTTTCAGACCGCCTGAGCCGTACAAAGGAAAAGGTGTTAAGTATGTTGACGAGACTATTATTAGAAAAGCCGGAAAGACCGGTAAATAATAAAGGGTGGTAAGATGAGAGATAAATTATTAAAACAGAAAAATGCCTTAAGAATCAAAAGAAAAAAAAGAGTCAGAGGTAAGATAAGCGGTACGGCTACAAAACCAAGAGTTACGATTTTTAAATCAAACAGATATATTTATGCGCAAGCGATAGATGATGTAAACGGTACTACATTGTGTGCCGTAAACGGTAAAAAGCTAAATCAAAGAGCCAATATCGATAGCGCGAAAGAGGTTGGAAAGGTTTTTGCCGAAAGCCTTAAAAAGAGTGGTTTGCAAGAGGTTGTTTTCGACAGAAACGGATATCAGTATAACGGTGTAGTTGTTTCGTTTGCGGATGCTTTGCGAGAGCATGGCATTAAGTTGTAGTAAAGAGGAACTTATGGAAAAATATAATAGAGAAGAGTTTGAAGAGGTTATAGTAAACATAGGCAGAGTCGCCAAAGTCGTAAAGGGCGGTAGAAGGTTTAGATTTACGGCATTGGTTGTGATAGGCGATAAAAAAGGTAATGTCGGATATGGTTTTGGTAAAGCCAAAGAGGTGCCGGACGCTATCAAAAAAGCGGTAGATGACGCTTTTAAAAATATCATACATATCAATATAAAAGGTTCTACGATTTCGCATGATATCGAAGTTAAGTTTAACGCAAGTAGAATTCTTTTGAAGCCGGCTAGCGAAGGTACCGGAATCATCGCCGGTGGTGCGACAAGACCGGTTATCGAATTGGCGGGTATCAAAGACATATTGACAAAATCACTCGGTTCAAATAATGCGGCAAATGTCGTGAGAGCTACCATAAAAGCTCTAAGTATGTTGAAATAACAAAGGAAAATGTGATGGCATTGAATAATTTAGTAAAACCCGATAATTCGACTTTTAAGAAAAAAAGAGTCGGTAGAGGACAAGGAAGCGGTATGGGAAAAACCGCTTCAAGAGGTGCTAACGGTCAAAAAAGTAGAACCGGTTACAGCAGAAAAAGAGGTTTCGAAGGAGGTCAGCAGCCTCTTCAAAGAAGACTTCCGAAAGTAGGTTTCACTACAAAGATAGTTAAACCTTATGTGATAAACATAAACAAAATCACAAAAATAGCCGAACTTGACGAGATAACTTTGGAAAATATCAAAAAGATTCATAAGATAAAAAATAGTGTTACCAAAGTTAAACTCATAGGAACCGGCGCAAAAGAGCTCGCTTCTAAGATAAAAGACGAAAGAGTTGTAACAAGCGGACAAAAATAGGGACAAAAATAGGAGTTTTCTCCTATTTTTCCTTCTAAAATAGAGGAGAAATTGATGAGTAAAGAGTTGACAAATAAAATCTTGATTACTTTAGGATTTTTATTTGCATATAGAATTTTAGCTTATGTCCCGGTTCCCGGCGTAAATATAGATGTTGTAAAAGAGTTTTTTAATACCAACAGCAATAACGCTCTTGGAATGTTCAATATGTTTAGCGGTAAGGCGGCTCAAAGACTTAGTATTATCTCTTTGGGTATTATGCCTTACATTACCGCATCGATTATATTTGAGTTGTTGGCGGCAACATTTCCGGCTCTTGGAAGAATGAAAAAAGAGAGAGACGGAATGGAAAAGTATATGCAAATCATCAGATATGCCACCGTTGTTATAACGCTAATACAAGCAATAGGCGTTTCTATGGGATTGCATAGCTTAACCGGAAGAGGCGGAGAGAGCGCTATCATGATAGATATGGGTACATTTATACCGATAGCCGCCGTATCTATGCTTACCGGTACTATGCTTTTGATGTGGATAGGTGAGCAAATTACCCAAAGAGGTGTTGGAAACGGTATCAGTTTGATAATCTTTGCCGGAATCGTATCGGGTATCCCGACTGCGATAGGCGGAACTATCAACTTGGTAAACACCGGCGAACTTAACTTTTTGGTAGTGCTTGCTATTTTGGCTATCATCATCATAACCATAGCTTTTATCATATATGTTGAACTTGGTGAAAGAAGAGTGCCTGTGTCGTATTCGAGAAAGATTATGATGGAAAATCAAAACAAAAGAGTGATGAACTATATACCTATCAAGTTAAACCTAAGCGGTGTAATTCCTCCTATATTCGCATCGGCGATATTGATGTTTCCATCCACGCTTTTACAAGCCAGTACGAACAAATATATAGTGGCTATCAAAGATATTTTAAGTCCAAATAGCTTCTTTTTCAATACTTTGATGTTTTTGTTTGTTATATTTTTCGCATATTTTTACGCTTCGATAGCGTTTAACGCAAAAGATATAGCTGAAAATCTAAAAAAACAAGGCGGTTTTATACCGGGGGTTAGACCCGGAAAATCTACGGCTCTGTTTTTGAACGAAGTTGCTAGCAGATTGACATTTTGGGGAGCGATATACCTTGCGCTTATATCAACTTTGCCTTGGATGTTGGTAAAATTTATGGGTGTGCCGTTTTATTTTGGCGGAACTGCGGTATTGATCGTCGTGCAAGTCGCTTTAGATACTATGAGAAAGATAGAAGCTCAGATATATATGAATAAATATGAAACATTGAGTGCGGTTGGGCTTTGATGGCTATACCGCTTAAAAAACCGCATGAGATAGAAAAGATAAGGGCGGCGAATAAAATCGTCGCCGAAACCCTTGAGTACCTAAAAAATAATCTAAAAGAGGGTATGACGCTAAAAGAGATAAATCAACAAGGTGAGGATTTTATACAAAGTCATAAAGGTGCTAAACCCGCTTTTAAAGGATTGTACGGTTTTCCCGCCGGTGTATGCACATCTTTAAATGAAGTTATCATTCACGGAATTCCCGATGATACCGTTATAAAAAACGGAGATATTTTAGGTCTTGATATCGGGGTTGAACTGGACGGTTATTTTGGAGATGCCGCTATAACGGTAGGTATAGGAGAAATCAGCGAAGACGATAAGAGGCTGATAGCTTGTTCGTACGATGCTTTGATGTATGCCATAGATATTATAAAAACCGGTATGAGGTTTAAAGAGTTGAGTTATCTTATAGAGCAATTTATCCATAAAAGAGGTTTTGTGCCTTTGAAAAGTTTTTGCGGTCACGGTATAGGAAAAAAGCCTCATGAGGAGCCGGAGATTCCAAACTATCTTGAGGGTAAAAACCCAAAAGCGGGACCGAAAATAAAAAACGGCATGGTTTTTTGCTTAGAGCCGATGATTTGTCAAAAGGACGGCAGGGCTAAGATATTGGACGATAAATGGTCCGTGGTCAGTGAGGACGGTTTACGGGGGTCTCACTATGAGCACTGCGTAGCCGTTATAGATAATAAAGCTGAGATATTAAGCAAAGTGTAATAGCGACAAAATCGCAAAGGCACAGTGTGTTTGAGTTTGTTTTTGGACTTTGTTCAAAAGCATGATATCAATAAGAGCGACAAGGTCGCGAGGGCACTCTGCCGAAGAGCTGTTTTTGGACTTTGTTCAAAAACAGGATATCAAAATGAAAGGA
>JAADDL010000041.1 GCA_013153915.1 Campylobacterota bacterium | reverse complement strand
TGTTTGCCATAGGAGATGCCGCAGCCCTTCAGGGAGCGGACTGGAGAGCAAAGCAGGGACATATCGCCGAAGTTATGGCTAAAAATGTGGCATACAATATAAAAATGATAGAAAACCATAAGATAAGCAGAAAAGGCTACACTTGTCACTTAAATATCTTGTGTATCATGGATAGCGGAGACGGTGCGGCTTTTGTATATAGAGACGATACGAAAGCCTTGATGTTTCCGATGCCGATAATTGGACACTATATCAAAAAAGGGTGGGGTTGGTATTGTAAAAATTCCAAGCTTAAAAAGATACCGAGAATCCCCGGTTTATAGATTATCAAATCAAATTTGGATATAATCTATCAAAAATTTTAAGGAATAGTAATGTCTATAAAAAAGATAAAAACCAAAGAGAAGTTCTCGTCTTTCGTAGAATCGGCGCAAAATAAAAAAGGTTATAAAAATCCTTTGGGTTTCGGTATAGCTAGAGTTGATAGAGGACAGTTAAACAAAGATAAGATACTGCAGGCAACTTATCCTCTTATTAACTGGAAAAAAAATTACGGCACCGCCGCCGTTTTTATCGAGGCTTTAAAGGAATGCGGCGAAAAAATCGACTTTTCGGACAGCGAGCAACTCTTTAGCGTAACAAAGAAATTTTTGAAAAAAGCTTTAAAGCTTTTTCATCCTTTTTTGGATGAGGCAAAAGGAGATAAGCATAAAAATATCCAAATCGTTCAGTATCTTTTGTCGATTTTCGAAGAGGATGATATAGATGAAGATGACTATAGAATAGTCTTTTTGTTTGAGGATGACGCTCCAAAGTCCGTTGAGAGCGTATATCTAAAACTTTACGCTTTATCGCTTGGAAAAGCCAAGCCAAGAAGTCTAAATCTAAACGGTGCTTTTGGAATACTTCCAAATGTAGCTTGGAGCGGAAACATACCTATCGAGCTTGATTGGCTTAGAGAAAACGAGATAGTTTTAAAACTTGAAGGAGAGTATCCCTATATCGATTCGGTAGATAAATTTCCTAGATTTTTACAGCATATCATACCTGCGGACAATACCCGTATCCTTGATAGCTCAAAGGTTAGAATGGGCGCACATTTGGCCGCCGGTACTACCGTGATGCCCGGAGCTAGCTATATCAACTTCAACGCCGGTACTTTGGGTCCCGTGATGGTGGAGGGCAGGATAAGCTCTTCAGCCGTTGTCGGAAGCGGTAGTGATGTAGGAGGCGGAGCTTCGATACTCGGAGTTTTGAGCGGTACGGACGGAAATCCGGTAAGCATAGGAGAAAACACTCTTCTTGGCGCAAATAGCGTTACGGGCATTCCTCTAGGGGATGGATGTATCGTGGATGCCGGTATCGCCGTACTTGAAGGAACAAAGATAGAGATAACTCAAGACGAGGCCGCAAAAATAAAAGAGGTCAATGAAGACTTTACTCCAAAAGAGGGTGATAGCGCTTATTATAAAGGTTTGGAGCTTGCTGGATTAAACGGAGTTCACTTTAGGCAAAACAGCACAAACGGACAGATGACGGCTCTTAGAAGTCAAAGAGAGATAGTTTTAAATAGCGAACTTCATTGATTGGATTTGATTGGTTTGTAGCGCTATTGCTTTTTGTTTTGGTTGCCGGGTTTACCCCGGGACCGAACAATATCATAGCTTTAAGCATAGGATTTAACTACGGCTACAAAAAGGTTATTCCGCATATTTTAGGCGTAAGCATAGGTTTTCCCGTGATGCTTATGCTAATCGGGACGCTTTTGTACCCTTTTATGAAGCGTTTTGAAATGCTTTTTACGGTATTAAGATACGCTAGTATCTTATATATCTTCTATCTTGCCTACAAGATAGCTACTTCAAATATTGACGAAAAAGAGTTGGAAGGATCGGTTAAAAAGCCCATATCGTTTTTCCAGTCTCTTGCGTTTCAATGGATAAATCCCAAGGCGTGGGCAGGTGCTTTAAGTACCGTCACAATATATATCCCTTCGGGCGACGAATACCTAAAAGGTTTGGTTATAGCCTCTTTAGTATCGGCGATTACGATAGTAGGAGCCATTTCGACTTGGGCATTGATAGGTAAAAAGATAAAAAAATTTATAAAAAATCCTTTTCAAGTAAGGCTTTTTAATGTTATCATGTCGATATTACTCGTTATTTCCGTTTTGATTATGATGAAAGGTGATTGATGGTAGAAGTTAAAAATTTAACTATGAGATACGGAGCTAGAGTGCTCTTTGAAAATATAAATCTAAAGCTTGATAGAGGTAAAAGATACGGACTAATAGGCGCTAACGGTGCGGGGAAGAGTACATTTTTAAAGATATTATCCGGTGATTTAGAGCCTACGAGCGGTGAAGTTACGGTAGAAAACGCTTTAAAGGTCGGTACTTTGGAGCAAAATCAATACGCTTTTGAAGAGTTTACGCTAAAAGATGCCGTGCTTTACGGCAACAAAAGACTTTATGACGCCGTAAAAGAGAAAGAGAGGCTTTATAGCGAGGGGGATTTTGAAGATGAGAAGGTAAACGAGAGATTGTCCGAGCTTGAGATAATCTGTGCCGAAGAAGACCCTATGTATGAGTATGATGTTGCGATAGAGAAAATCCTTGAAGATTTGGGTTTTGATGTTTCTACGCACGAAAATCTAGTAAAGACGCTAAAAGGCGGAGATAGATTTAAGATACTTTTGGCTCAAGTGCTTTTTCCTAAGCCCGATGTTTTATTTTTGGACGAACCTACGAATAACCTTGATTTGGAAGCGATAGCTTGGCTTGAAGAGAAGCTAAAAAAGCATGAAGGAACCCTTGTGGTAATCTCTCACGATAGACACTTTTTAAATAGCGTTGTGACCCATATACTTGATATTGACTATAAAAAGATAAGAGAGTTTACGGGTAACTACAATGATTGGTATATTGCGTCGGAATTGATAAAAAAACAGATGGAGATAGAAAGAAGCAAGAAGCTTAAAGAGAAAGAGGAGCTTGAGAATTTTATCAGACGATTTTCGGCAAACGCCTCAAAAGCCAAGCAGGCGACAAGCCGTCAAAAGCAGCTTGAAAAGTTAAATATCGAAGATATTCAGACAAGTTCAAGAAGAGAGCCGAGTATCGTTTTTAAGCAAAAAAGAGCGATAGGCAACGAAGCGTTGGAGATTGAAAATATATCAAAATCGTACGGGGATTTGCAAGTTTTGAAAAACTTGTCTTTGAAGTTTGAAAAGGGTGAAAAGGTAGCCATCATAGGAGCTAACGGTATAGGAAAGACAACTCTTTGCAAGATATTGGTTGATGAGTTAAAGCCCGATAACGGAGTGGTTAAATGGGGAGCGACGGTAGAGTATAGCTACTTCCCGCAAGATACGACAGATAGGATAAAGGGTGACGAGACGCTTTATGAGTGGCTTGAGAATTTTGATAGAAAAAGAGACAGAAGCGAGATAAGAAGCTGTCTTGGCAGGATGCTATTTAGCGGCGAGGAGCAACAAAAGAGCATAAGCGGTATCAGCGGTGGCGAAAAGCACAGGATGATGATAAGTAAAATCATGCTCGAAGAGGGCAATTTTTTGATATTTGACGAACCCACAAACCACCTTGATCTTGAAGCTATCATAGCTCTTGGCGAGGCATTGAGGAGATTTGAAGGTACCGTTATATGCGTAAGTCACGATAGAGAGCTTATAGACGCTTTCGCAAATAGGATAATAGAGCTAAAACCGAATAACGAAGTAGTTGATTTTAAGGGGGACTACGAAGAGTATTTGGAACATATCAAAAAAGGTTAAAAAGTGCTTCATTTGGATAGATTGGAAGGTTTTGACGACTTGAGCGACTCCTTGATAGAGGAGATAAATCAAATAGGTAAAATGAAGTTTTTTCAAAAAGGTCAATTTGCTATGGATTATGACGATATTTTGGACTATTTTTATATCGTCATAAACGGAAGTATCAAAGTTTTTACATATAGTCCAGAAAAAGACAAAGAGCAAACTTTCTATATACTTCAAAGTAAAGATATGTTTGATGTATTGACCGTTTTGGACGGACAGCCTCATGAGGTTTACACAAAAGCATTGGAGCATACCGAAGTTTTGGAACTTCCTATCGATAAAGTAAGAGAGTGGCTTATGACCAACCCCGCTTTTAATAAGGCTTTTTTCCCTTATATAGCAAAAAGAATGAGAGAGATAGAGGAGTTGGCAACCGATCTTTCGCTACATGATACTTCCACAAGGCTTATGAAGTTGCTTTTGAAAAATATAGACAAAACGGTAAAAAATATACCTCTCATACACAATCTATCTCACGAGGATATTGCCTCTATGATAGGAAGCGTAAGGCAAGTCGTAAATAGACAGCTTCAAGAGTTGAAAAAAGAGGGTATCATAGATATAAAAAGAAAGAAAATAGCGGTAAACGATCTAAATAAACTTCTTTTAAAGATAAACTCTAAATAAATTTGATACAATGTAACTTAAGTTGCAGAAATATTTATATAATTAGACTAAAATTCCTTTATAATTTAAAATAAAAAAACTTGAAAGGATGTATGATGGAATATAAATATATTAACATCAAATTTGATGAAGAGACTTTAAAGAAGTTTAGCAAATACGGTATGATAGCGGGTATCGTTATGATGCTAATCGGATTGGGAGGTATATTGTTGCCGCCCGTTATGTCGTTGACGATAGTGACATTGATGGCTTGGATGTTTATCTTTAGCGCTTTCGTGCAAGGATATAATACATATAAAAACTATAAAAAGTCCGTAAGCGCATGGCTTAAAGCTATATTGTCGCTGATTACGGGATTTTTGTTTTTGATTTTCCCCGTCGGAGGAATAGCCGTCGTGGGTATGCTTTTGGCGGTTTATTTGATGATTGACGCATATTCTAGTATAGCGTTTGCGTTTGAGTATAAGCCAAATAAAGGCTGGTGGATGATGCTAATAAACGGTTTCTTTTCGTTGGCGTTATCTTTTATATTGATAGTGGGTTGGCCGTTTAATTCGGTAGTTTTAGTAGGATTGTTTGCCGGTGCGAGTCTGTTTTTTGACGGAGTCGCTTTGTTAACATTTGCTATAAACGCAAAAAAATTAAATAGCAAAAACGACGAAAATAGTGAAAATAGCGAAAAATAAAATTTTAACAAAGGAGTAAATATGGCAGTAGCCGGATCACACAAGATAGAGTTGCTTTTCAAAAAAGCGGCCGGTTTGAGAGCCGATAAAAGCAAGATAAAAGAGTTGATAAGCAATGTGATAGACAACAAGATATACGACTTGTTGCTTGTTGGAGAGATGAATGCCAAATATAACGGTAGAGATGTTATATGGTATAGCGATATACCTTTGACAAAAGCGTTTAGAGAGTCTATGAAAAAGTTTGAGGAGCTTGAAGAGGAGCTTGAACTAAAGCCTATCTTAGACCATCTTGCGACTTTACCGCCGTTGAAATACGGTCTAGAGATAGAGTTGGAAAACAAGTTGCCTCAGATAACGGGAACTCTTATCTATATATTGGCAAATATCGTTAAAGAGTTTTCTCCGAAAGATAGGACTATCTCAAGCGAAGAGTTTGAAAAAGCCGAAGAGATATTAAATATGATGATATAAAACGAAGCAAAGAGGGCTACGGCTTCTCTTTGCTTTTCCCTCCATTTTTAAATAACGATTTTTTATCATATTGACCTAATGTTTTTTTGTGTATAATGTTAAAAAAATAAGGACAAATATGAAAAGATACGGTTTTCTCGCGATAATTTCATGCATTTTACTAAGTAGCGCTCTTTTTGGCGCCGACAACGATAAGCTAAAAAAAGATATAAGCACTCTGCTTACCCACAAAAGGGTGGATATCAAAGATATCAACATCATAGCGACCGATAAATTACCCGATATAAAAGATTTGCATATGGCTATCGGTACCATCAAAGACAGTACAAAACCGTTTTTGATACTCTATAATAAATCCATTTTGATATTTGGAAATATGATAGATAGGAAAAGCGGTAAAAGCGTATTTGAAGAGTTTATAGCTAAAAATAGAAAAAAGATAAAAACGGCTTTAAAAGAGCAAAAAAAGAGAAAAAAAGAGACCGAAAAGGCAAACAATAAAAAGCTCGTCTCTCTTTTAAACGGAAAATATAAAGATTTGGTCGTGAGCGTAAAGGGAGGCAATCCAAAAGGAAAAACCGTATATCTAATAACCGATCCAAACTGTCCGTTTTGCAAAGATTATGAAGAGCAAAGACTTGCTAAAACCGTCAAAAATTCAAAAGAGGTAAAGATAGTTCCGATATATCTCAATATCCAAGGACATGAAACATCGCCTATGAGGTCTAGTTGGTTTATACAGCAGGCGAAAAACGCTAAAAACGGCGATATCTTGCCATTGCTACATAAAGCGTCCGACGAAAAAGATATGAGCTTTAAAAAAGTTGACAAAAAAGAGGCTCAGAAGTTGATAAAAAAGATGGAACAACTTATGATGTCGGGACTCATAGAAGGCACCCCTACGGTCATAGACGAGGACGGCAACAGCGTAAGATAGTTTACTCTATCTTGCTCTCTTCCATATCATCTTTTTCACCCCTTTTTCTTGGGTATATGAGTATGGGTGAGCCTTCAAAATTGTAGTGTTCTCTTATGGTATTTACAAGGTATCTTTTATAGCTAAAGTGCAAGGATTTCGGTCTATTCATCACCAATGCTATCTTTGGCGGTCGTATGTCAAACTGCGTTGCAAAAAATATCTTTACCACTTTTCCCATATCGCTCGGTAGATGGTGCTTATTGTTGGCAAACCTTATAAGTTCGTTTAATTTTCCCGTGCTTATCCTTCTAGAGTAATTTTCAAAGACTTCCAATATCTTATCATTTATCTTATGAATCCTCTTTTTAGAAAGAGCCGAAACGGTGATGATAGGGGAGTATGAGAGAAATTTAAATCTATACCTAACATCATCGACAAGCTTTTTATACTCATCCCTTGCTTTATCCCATTTGTTTAAGATGATGATAGAGCCCAAAGAGTACTTATCTACAAGGCTCGCTATCCTTTCGTCAAGCTCCTTAAACTCTTCGCTGGCATCTAACACGATAAGAGCTATATGAGCGTCTTCTAACATCTTTTGGGTTCTATTTAGGGCGTACTTTTCGATACCCTCTATCTTTCCCCTTTTTCTGATACCCGCCGTATCGACGAATGTGATGGTTTTATCTTTATAAAGAAGTTTTTCATCCACAGGGTCTATGGTGGTGCCCGCAATCGAGCTGACTACCGCTCTATCCTCTCCGAGAAGTGCGTTTAAAAGTGAGCTTTTGCCTACATTTACTCTACCGACTATGGCTACTTTTATCTCACTGACATCTTCGGACATCTTTTTATCAAGCTCACTCTCCTCCTCTTCAAAATCGCTTAAAAAATCCTCCAAAGACTCATCTTCATCCTCTTGTAGCTCCAAAACTTCCTCTTTTGGTAGTTTTCCGTATAGCCAATTTAAAAGCGGGGTGATGCCTCTGTTGTGTGAAACGGATATGGGAAATATATCTTTTACGCCGAAGCTTTGATACTCCCAAACTATTTCGTTCATTTTATCGTTATCTATCTTATTGATGATGAGAGCTATATCTTTGCCGAGCTTTTGAAGCTCGAAAAATATCTTCCTATCCTCTTCGCTCGGAAGCATCTTGCCATCCACCATATACAAAACGATGTCGGCTTTTTTTGCTGCTTCAAGAGACTTCTTTTTTACATTTTCGAACATTTCGTTGCTATCGTCAAGTCCGCCCGTATCTACAAGCAATGCGCTTTTGTCGTCTATGGTTATCTCTTCATTTTTTATATCTCTTGTGGTACCGCTAACATCCGAAGTTATGGCTATCCGCTTACCCGCAAGTCTATTAAAAAGCGAACTTTTTCCTACATTTGGTTTACCAAGGAGTGCTATCTTTTTCATTTCTCTTCTTTATTGATTTTTTCTATATATATTGATTGACTCGGAAAGGCGAATTCCGCGCCGTTTTCCTCTACTATTTGCATAATTTTTAGGTAAACATCCTCTTTTACTTCAAGATATTTGCTCCATACCGCGCTATTGACAAAAGTATAGATAAATATCCCAAGTGCGCTATCTCCAAACTCGTCAAATCTCACAAGTAGAGTTTGGTCTTGTGCTATTTGAGGATGGTTTTGAAGCATAAGAGTTATATCTTTTACTATCTTTTGCAAAGTTTCTCTAGGGGTGGAGTAGGTGACGCCTATCCTTAGTTTGATCCTTCTTTGTCCTCTTCTTGAAAAGTTTTCTATGGGTGAGTTGGCTATGGTTTGGTTGGGCATTACTATAAGACTCTTCTCGAATGTTCTTATCTTTGTGGTTCTTAGTCCTATATCCTCGACCGTTCCCTCTACACTTCCGACCTTTACCCAATCCCCCATCTTTAGGGATTGATCGGCTAGTATGGTAAGTCCTCCAAAAAGATTTGCCGCCGTATCTTTAGCCGCAAGAGCAAAAGCAAGACCGCCGATACCCAAAGAGGCTATAAAGGCGCTTACATTGATGCCCCAATCTTGAAGTATAGCTACCATTCCCACCGCAAGCACAAAGGCTTTTAGGGTTTTGATAAGAAAGTTTCCTATCTCTTTGTATAAATCTTTGCCGAACTTTTTTGAAAATTCATATATAAAGTTGTCAAATACATTGACGATACCGAAAAGTATCCAAAATACTACAAAAGTGATGAGAGTTTTTATGATATGGGATACCAAAGATGTCTTTATATCTAAAATGACCGCAAAAAAGTAAAAACCTATGATGATAAATGAAAATTTGATAGGACCGTTTAGTATCTTTAGGATTTTATCGTCTATATCGGTTTTGGTGTTTTTGGTAAATTGTTTGATAGTCTTTAAGATGGTTAAAGTAAAGACTTTTCTCAAAAATAGAAATATAAAAAACACAAACAGTGCAAGAGCTATCTTATACAAAGGTATCTCAAAAAATGTCATGTTGATATATTTGATAAATTGGTCCACGATAAAGCTCCATTAAAACTAATATTAAATCGTATTTTAACAAAGTTTATATTAAAATCTCCACCATGAAAAAAATAATATTGATTTTACTTATAATTTATACTGCTTTGGGCGCCAAAACTATCACCGCTACATATAAGGTCGGATTTGGGATATTTGGTAAGATAGGAACCGCAAAAGCTATCTTAAATATAAAAAAAGACGGTACATATCATATATCCATAAAAGCGGTAGCTACGGGTTTTGCCAAAGTGTTAAGCGGCGGCAGAATGGAGAGTTATGAGAGTGACGGAAAGATCATAGATGGGTTGTTGGTGCCCGACATCTACAAAGGCGTTACTAAAAAACATGGAAAGACATCTATAAAGATATACTACATCCTGCACAAAAAAAGGGTGGTTGATGTGTTGAAGATAAGGATAAAAGACTCCAAAGAGAGTAAAAGCAGAGAAAAACTAAAATACTACGCCGATAACGACATTTTGAGCCTTTTTTTCAATATAAAACACTATCTTAATAACTTTTCTTTCAAAGGAGAAAAGATACTTCATGCAGTTGGTGCGAATAAAAAGGACGGAAAAGTAAACATCATAGCCCCTACGGGTAAAAAGCTAGAGTATCTCAAAAGTTTTTTAGCCAAAAAAGAGGGGCATTTTCTCATAGTCTTTATCAACCAAAAGATCTTTTCGAGCAAAAGAGGGGAGCTGTATCTTGACTTAAACGATGAGGGGATATGCACCAAAGCTATCTTAAAAGATGTCATACTCTTTGGCGACATCAGAGGAGAGTTGGTGGATTTGAAGTATGAGTGATAGGCTTGCCGCTTGTTAAAACAAAAACTTATAGAAACACGAAAGTCAAAGCTTGAATTTTACGGAAAAATATCAAAAATAAATTTTTCAATATTGCTTTGATGCGGGTGTAACTTCAAGTAACAAGTGCAATTTATCCTAAGCCACTTCCCCAAGAAAAGCTTCCTTGGGTGTTTTAAAACCAAGAGACTTTCTTGGTCTGTTGTTTAATCTATCCTAAATCATCTTTATTGTTTTATAATCTATCTTGGTAAAATCAGTTTTTTAGGTAAATATTGTCTTTTATGCTACCTCTTTATTATTTTGTAAAGAAATTCCTTGGATAAAACCTCTAACGCTCAAATCTTCATCCAAATCAATCCAGTGAATACCCTCTCCATCACCTAAAATCTCAAAATTTTCCAACTCTTTTTTGGTGGCGTTTAGTAAGCTTGGATACCAAACCAGAGGCACAAACAGCTTCCTTCCGTCTTTTAAAAAAACAATCAGTTCATCCTCGTTAAACTGTATATCGTAAGCTAACGGCTCATTTTGTATAAAAATATTCATTCCAAGCCTCCATCAATATCTTTTCGTTTTGTTCTATGAGATTTTCTATTTTTCTTAATTCTTGAGATGAAAATCTTGTTGATTTTGCCAAACTTATAGGTTTTAACCAAAATTTTGCTATCTTATTATCATGTTGCACATGTATATGAGGCGGTTCGTTAAATTCATTGCTATAAAAGAAAAAACGAAATTTTTCAATCCTCAATACAGTTGGCACATTTTATCCTTTTGATATATTATAGCATAAGATGATTTATAGAAAATAGGTCTTTGTCAAAATTTCAACCCCTTTAATATACAAAATAACCCAAAATTCCCAAATATCTTGCTATAATAAAACATGGCTCAAGACTAGTTTA
>JAADDL010000158.1 GCA_013153915.1 Campylobacterota bacterium | reverse complement strand
AAAAAGCCAAACCAAAGGAGAGTAAGTGAGATTTTCCAAATTTTTTGTCCCTACTACCAAAAATGCGCCGAATGACGCTGTTTTACCAAGCCATAAACTTTTGATACAAGGGGGGTTTATCACTCAGGTTGGAAGTGGTATATATAACTTTTTGCCGTTAGGCAAGATAGTTCTTGATAAGATAAGAAATATAGTCAAAGAGGAGCTTGATAACGCCTCTTGCCAAGAGGTGCAGCTTGGATTTGTCACTCCTAGCGAGTTGTGGAAAGAGAGCGGTAGATTTGCCAAATACGGCAAAGAGCTTTTAAGATTTAAAGATAGAAAAGAAAATGAGTTCGTTTTGAGTCCTACCGCCGAAGAGATGATGGTGGATTTGGTTAGAAATAGAGTTAAAAGCTATAAGCAACTCCCTTTACATCTTTACCAGATAAATACAAAGTTTAGAGATGAGGCTAGACCTAGGTTTGGGCTTTTAAGAGGTAGAGAGTTTTTGATGGAGGACGGGTATAGTTTTCATGATAGTTTTGAGGATTTGGATAGAGAGTTTGACCTTATGGAGGAGACTTACTCAAAGATATTTAAAAGACTCGGACTTGATTTTAGAGTCGTTGATGCCGATAGCGGTGCGATAGGTGGAACGGGAAGCAAAGAGTTTATGGTGCTAGCCGATAACGGAGAGGACGACATCATCGTATGCGATAGTTGCCAAAATGCCGCAAATATCGAAGTGGCAAAAAGAAAAAAAAGAGTTTCTCCTTATGATGAAGAGCCGGTTATGCAACCCGGAGAGTTTTATACTCCCGATACGAAAACCATAGAGTCTTTGGCTGAATTTTTTATGATAGAGCCCTACTATCTCATAAAAGCGGTAGCGAAAAAAGCTATATATGAAAACGGTGAGAGTGAAGTGGTTATCTACTTTTTAAGAGGAGACGATAGTCTCGAAGAGACAAAAGCGCTCAATGCCGTCAACGCTTTGGAGATAGAAGACGCTAGTGAAGAGGAGCTTGAAAAGTTGGGAATTACCCCGGGTTTTATAGGTCCGGATGTAAAAAATGTCAAGATTGTGATAGATGAAGAGTTAAAAGAGCAAGAAAACCTAATCTGCGGAGCCAACAAGAAGGATTATCACTTTGTAGGATACTCTTTGAAAGATAAATTTAGCGATAATTACGCCGATATAGCCGAAGTTAGAGAGGGAGACATCTGTCCTCATTGCGGAGGCGTTTTGTCTCAAACCAAAGGTATCGAAGTCGGACATATATTTAAGCTCGGAGATAGATACTCAAAGCCTATGAAAGCTGAGTTTTTAGACCAAAACGGCAAGTCAAAGCCTTTTATTATGGGAACTTACGGCATAGGCGTCAGTAGGCTTGTAGCCGTTATCATAGAGCAGTCTCATGATGAAAAAGGGTGTGTCTGGACGAAACAGAGCGCTCCTTTTATGCTTGATATTATCGTTTCCAATATCAAAAATGAAGAAGAGCTTAAATTTGCCGACAAAATATATGATAAATTATTGTCTATGGGTAAAGAGGTTATAATTGACGATAGAAAAGAGAGATTCGGCTTTAAGATGAAGGATTTTGAGCTTATAGGTTTTCCTTATGCTTTGATAGTCGGCAAATCTCTCAAAGAGGGCAAAGTTGAAGTGGTAGATAGAAAAACACTTGAAAAAACGACGGTTGATATTGATAAGATAGAAGAGTATTTGAAAGAGTTGATATAGTATGGTATATTTTTTAGTTTATCTCTTTTTGGAGATTACGGTAACTTTAAACATAGCAAAACAGATAGGCTCTTTTGCGACTTTTATCGAGGTTATACTATCCGCTTTGGTAGGATTTATTATCATAGCAAATTTAGGCAACTCTCTCTCTGAGGGCTTTAGGGCTTTATTGGAAAAAAGAATAAGCGAAGAGGAGTTTACAAGACTCAATATCTTTATGCTTATAGGCGCTATTTTGCTTATAGTGCCCGGTTTTTTAAGCGATATCGTAGGGGTGCTTTTTCAGTTTCCGTATGTTGCTTTGATGATTACAAGAAAATTTTATAGATTTAAAAAAGATGAAAAAAGGAGTGACGATGTCATTGATGTCGAAGTTATTGACGATTTGGATAAGTAGTGCGGTATTGATTTTTGCCGCCGGTGATTTGACGACCGAGCAAAAGATAGATAAATTTTTATCAACATCCATAAAGCCCAATAAAAACATAAAGGTTATGGGTTATAAGATAGCTAAAACGGTAGATATTTCAAAGAAGATTCCAGGTTGGAAAGCTTATATTATATTGATTGATTTAAAACTTTTGAAACAAAATAATAGATTGATAACCATTAAGGATGTTTTATTTTCAAACGGTACTTATATATCAAGACAATTTGTTAACTTAAAAACCAAGAAAAAGATAAAAGATGAAATATTAAGAGATTTTTCACCGGATGCGGATAGTTCGTATTATGACAAAAAACATTTATTATATGGAAGCAGTAATGCAAAATATAAACTCCTTGTTTTTAGTGACCCTCAGTGTCCGTTTTGTATGGATTTTGTACCTGATTTGATGGAATTTGTAAAAAAACATCCCAAAGATTTCGCTCTTTATTACTATCATATGCCTTTGTCGTTTCATCCGGGAAGCGATACTATCGTGAAAGCTTTGATAGCGGCTGGATTGCAAGGGAAAAAAGATCTTGAAGAAAAAGTATATAGCGCTGATTTTGAGATGAAAAAACATGATCCAAAAAGTATTTTAGATAGGTTTAATAAAGAATTAGATACTAATGTAACTCTTGCTGACATAAAGAAAAAAGAGGTGCTTGATAGGTTTTCTGAAGATTTGTATAAGTCTAATAAACTTTTGATTAATGGTACTCCAACGATATTTATAAATGGTAAATATGACAAAGGAAGAGAAAAGATAGAAAAACTTATGAAAGAGTATAAGGATAAATGAAAACTTTAACCATAGCCACAAGAGCAAGCGATCTTGCTCTTTGGCAAGCCTATTTTGTAAAAGATGAGATAGAAAAAAAGTTTCCCGATATCAAAGTGGAGTTAAATAAGATAACAAGCAGAGGTGATAAGATACTCGATAAACCTTTGGCTTTGATAGGCGGGAAAGGGCACTTTACAAAAGAGCTTGAAGATGAGATGCTTGCGGGTAATGCCGATATGGCGGTTCACTCTCTAAAAGATGTGCCTACTTTTATACCCGAAGGTTTGGAGCTTGCGGCTATCACCAAAAGAGAAGACCAAAGCGATGTCTTTTTGTCTCACAAATACAAAAGTTTTGAAGAGTTGCCTAAAAATGCTGTAGTGGGAACTACAAGTCTAAGACGAAGGATGCAGATAAAGGCTGTAAGAAGCGACCTTGTTATGAAAGATTTACGAGGCAATGTAAACACTAGGCTGAGAAAGTTAAAAGAGGGGCAGTATGATGCTATCGTTTTGGCCTATATCGGTTTAAAAAGACTCGATCTTTTAAAAGATATCCCGTATGTTCAAAAACTTCCTCTTGATATGATGACACCTCCTATGGGGCAAGCCGCCCTTGGTATCGAGATAGTAAGCTCGAACGAAAAGGTAAAAGAGATAGCCTTAAGCTTAAACGATGAAGATACGGCAATATGTACAAAAATTGAAAGGGATTTTGTAAAAGAGATTGGTGCTGGATGTTCGGCTCCGGTTTCCGTAAACGCTAGAGTCAAAGATGATAATATAGTCGTAAAAGCTATGGTGGGATTTCCCGACGGCACTCATATACTAAAAGAGTACCTAACGGCTCCAAAAAAAGAGTATAAAAGTCTTGGTTTGCAAATAGCAGAAAGATTGAAGCAAAAAGGTGCGATAGAAGTTTTAAAAGAAGCGGAAAAAATGGCTTTTAAAGACGATAGAGCCGAAAGGTTATAGTATGCAAAGAACGGTCGATCTTTTAAAAAAACATGATCTTTTAAGAGTAATTGATGAAGAAGTTGATATAGATTTAGAAATGGCTCATATAGCCTATATTGAGGTCAAAAAAGAGGATTCAAAAGCGCTTTTATTTACAAAGCCTATCTCAAAGAGGCTTGGTATCAGATATAATACTCCCGTTTTGATGAATACGTTTTGCTCCTATGAGGCTACAAAGTTGATATTTACAAAAGAGCCTGATGAAGTTGCCGCTTTGATAGAGGAACTTTTACATATGAAGCCCCCGAAAGGTTTCGCAAAGAAGATAGAGATGTTTTCTAAGCTTTTCGAGCTTAGAAAAGTTTTTCCAAAAAGGGTAGAGTTTAGAGGCGCTTGCCAAGAGAAAGAGCAAAAGGGAGATAACGTCGATTTGTATCAATTTCCCATACTGAAGACTTGGGATGAGGATGGCGGTCCTTTTATCACTATGGGGCAAGTCTATACCGTATCGCTTGACGGAGAGAAGCAAAACTTGGGTATGTATAGACTCCAAGTGTACGATAAAAATAGACTAGGTATGCATTGGCAGATACACAAAGACGGTGCTCACTTCTTTCATGAGTATAAAAAAGCGGGTAAAAAGATGCCAGTATCCGTGGCGATAGGGGGAGACCCGTTGTATATTTGGTGCGGACAAGCGCCTATGCCAAACGGGATGTTCGAGCTACTTCTTTACGGACTTATAAAGAGTGAAAATCCGAAACTTGTAAAATGTATAACAAATGATATATATGTTCCGGCTGATACCGATATCGTTATAGAGGGGTTTGTAGACCCTGAAAAATCGCAGATCGAAGGACCTTTTGGAGACCACACGGGATACTATACCCTCAAAGAGCCTTATCCCGTGATGGATGTTACTTGTATAACAAGCAAAGAAAAACCCATCTATCAAGCTACGGTCGTGGGAAAGCCTCCTTTGGAGGACAAATATATGGGATGGGCGACCGAGAGAGTTTTTTTACCCCTTTTAAAGACGACCGCACCTGAACTCATAGACTACAGAATGCCTGAAAACGGCGTATTTCACAATTTGATACTTGCTAAGATGAAGACGATGTATCCGGGCCATGCAAAGCAGTTTATGCATGCTTTTTGGGGAGTAGGGCAGATGAGTTTTGTCAAACATGCCATCTTTGTCAATGAAGACGCCCCCGACTTAAATGACTACGAAAAGCTTAGCGATTATATTTTAGATAGAGTAAGCGTAGAAAATATACTTATAAGCGAAGGTGTATGCGATGCGCTGGATCACTCTTCCGATATGTGCTGTTATGGAGGAAAGCTTGGAGTTGACTGTACTGAAAAAGTCGTATCGACTCCTAAAAAAGATATCATAGACGATGAGATACTTTTTAAAAAGGTTTCAGATATCTCTTCGGATATTACGGCTTTAAAACAGTATAAAACTCACACAAATACTCCTATAACCGTTTTGAAGGTTAAGAAAAGAAAAAGTATAAAAGAGCTTTTTGAGGAGTTGTCTCCAATTAAAGAACACACCAGGCTTGTCGTATTTGTGGATGATGAAAAAAATGACGAAAACAATCCCTATATGCTTATTTGGCGAGTCGCCAATAATATAGATGCAAAAAGAGATATATTTTTATCGGATGAGTTTATGGGGATAGATGCTACAAACAAAAACGAAATAGACGGCTTCAAAAGAGAGTGGCCCGGAGATGTGGAGTGCAATAAGGAGATACTAAAAGAGCTACAAGAGAAAAATCTCATCCAAATAGACCGAGAGTTTATGGATAGGTTTTACTTGTAAATTTCCGTTCTAATTTAAATAGTTTTTAATTTTTCTTATCTCAAACATTTTAGCCGAAATTTTATCTTGCTCTTTTCTTATAAGTTTTTCCGCTTCCTTAATCAATGCAAATGCCGTTTGCGCGTCTTCAAGCGTATCAAAAACCGGTACGTTTTTGGAGTATTTGACTATATTGTCTAAATCGTTGTTGATTATTGCAATTTTTAAATTATCTATCCATTGTCTATTTTGCATTGATTTCCCTCCATGCCTCAAGCAGACCTTTGACTACTTTGTTTACCGTATCCAAAGATTCAACATCATTTTGCATATTAGCAGTTGTTAATAGCTTAATTTGGTGTTGATATAAGCCGTTTAAATAGTGAGCCGTATCTCCTCCATCATAATTTAAAGAGTTTATAAGTTCTACAAAAATGTCTACCGAACGGTTTATCCAATAAGATTTTTTTTCATAATCTTTGCTGTTTATAGCTTTTTTAGCTTGATAATTAAATCTTAAAATCCCCTCATACAACATCTCTACAAGTTTTTCTTTTGATTCTATCGAAACATTGTTTTGAGTATATTCGCTATATGCTAAATTGGATCTCATCTATGTATTCCTTATTTTTTTGGATTTGTAAAACTATCTATTTGCATCTGCAAAGACTGGTATGATGCATTGAAATTTGATATGATACTATCGTACGAAGCGAATTTTTTTGCCATTATTTCATATTTTATATCAAGTTTTTTGGTTTGAGAATCTTTTCTATCATTTAGGTTTCGAAGATTTTCATCAAGATAGCTTTTATATAATTTTAATTCACTATCTCTATCCATGAAAATGGAGCCTAAATCATCGTTTAAATTTGCAAATAAACCTTTTTGGGGATTTGTTTGAGTTTCGCCCATAAAGAAATCTTTCACTCCGTTAGGATCGTTTTGAAGTTTCGAATCAAGCGTAGCCTCGTCAAGCTCCAAATGACCTGCGCTATTTAAAGTGATTCCGAAATCAGCCATAGTCTGTCCGTTGTAGCTGAAATTGAAAAGATCGTCGTTAATCTCGTTTTTTATTCCTCTTATTTGGCTAACACCTTGAAATATGCCCACTTCATTTGCATTGGGATCATATTTTGTTCCTGAATTTAAACTGTCTATTAAGTCATTGTATCCTGTTATTAGGGAATTTATCTCATCTTTTATGCTTTGAGTATCTTGAGTGATGGTTGCATTGGTTATGCCACTATCGGTTAGTTTTATATCTACTCCGATAATCAGGTCGCTTATATCGTTGGAGCTTCTTGTGACAGCAACTCCGTTGTAGGTAAAATGAGCGTCTTGCGCACCGTTACCGACCGTAGTCATATTTAGATCGTCCGCCGCCGTTCCTCCACCCGTAGAGGAGATTGTGATGGCGTTGTCTGCGCCAGTTTCTGTTGATTTGATAATAAGTTTATATGGCTTGTCTCCGCCTACATTTAAGATGCTTGCAGTCATAGTTCCATTGGAGTTGTTGTTTATCTCTTCGGCAAGTTTCGATATGGTAGTATTTTCATCAACATCTATGGAAAAAGATTCTCCACCAGCAAGTTCAAATTTTAAAGTATCGGAACTATTAGTAAAAGTACTATCAGTACTACTGAACGAATCGGATTCTTTTACATCATTTGTCGCAATATTACTAATATCTAAATTGATATCTTGGGTATTAACTCCGTCTTGAGCCGTGATTATTGCCGAGCTTCCGGTCGTATCGACGTTTACTTTTGAGTATAGGCTATCATAAGATAAGGAGCTAGCTGCACTTTTAAAACTAGCCAAAAGAGTCGTAAGATCATCAAGAGCTTTTTGTCTGTTTTGGGTTAATTCAATTTTATTGTCAATCGGTTTTATGATAGCGTCTTCATCTGCTTCTCTAAGCTTATCTATGGTATCATAACTAAGAGCTCCGCTACTACCAAGTCCGAGACTGCTTAATGTTCCAAGATCAGACATCTATTATCCTTTCTTATCGAAAATCATTCCGATGATTTCTTTCATCTTTTCTGCTATTTTCATGGTCTCTTCAGAAGGTATCTTTCTGATGAGTTTGCCAGTGCTTTTTTCTGTAACATCAACATACATAGAATCAATTTTGTCGTTAAATCCAAACCTTATATTGACACTTAAAGCATCCATTTGGTCGTTGAGTTTTTTAACCGTATTATCAAGATTTTTTTGGATTTCTTTCATTTCTCTTTCATTTCTAACTTCACTGTTTGTTGTCGGTGAGTTACTTGAGACGGCTTGTTGAGTTTTAGCATACTCGGAACCAAATCTTTGAGTTGTGTCTATTTGTTTGCTGGTTGCACTAAATATATCCATTGCTCATCTCCTTTTTATTCTATACTTCTAAATCGTCAATAAAAATATAAACTTTAGAGAAGTTTTTATAAAGTTTTTGATAAAATAACAAATAGTTTAATTTAAAGGTAAAAAGTGAAGATATCATTGGTTTGCGAATCTTTGTTGCTAAAAAAAAGTTTGGAGATATTTTTAAAAGATAGTGTTACTACTCATAAAAATTCTGATATGATACTAAGCGATAGAAAGATTACCGCAAATAAGCCGGTGGTTACTGTAGGATATACGGATAAGTTTGATATAGTTGCTCCTTTTTCCAAGTCTGATTTATTGGCAAATTTAAGGATGTTGTATCGAAAAAGACTCAAAAGAGATTCTACTCCAAAGAGTAAAAATGGAAAAAAAGATATAAATATGCTTGAAAATGAGATAGAAAAGTTGACCGTGAAGTTTAGAGAAGACTTGATAAAAACGATAAGAGAGTATTATGAAAAATAGCTTATATACTACTGTAAATAGCGGAAAATACAAAGGTAAAAAGCTTGAGTTACCGTCTTTAAAGACAACAAGAAGTACAAAATCCATCATAAAAGAGTCGTTTTTCAATACCGTACAGTTTGATATCGTGGGCAAAATTTTCGTAGAAGCCTTTGCCGGTAGCGGTTCTATAGGACTTGAAGCTTTAAGTAGAGGGGCAAAAAAGGTATATTTTTTCGAAAAGGATAGAAAAGCTTACGATATACTTTTGAAAAATATAAAAAGTTTGGAGTGCAAAGAGTGTGTAGCGTTTAACGCAGATACTTTTGAAGAGTTTGGGGATTTTATCAAAAGCATAGATAAAAAAGCATATTTCTACTTTGACCCGCCTTTTGAGATAAGAGAGGGGATGGAGGATATCTATCTAAAAGTTTACAAACTCATCAAACAGATACCTTGCGATATATGCGAATTGGTCGCCATCGAGCATATGAGTACTCTTAAAGTGCCGGATACTATAGGGGCATATCAAAAGAAAAAGACAAGGAAATTCGGTAAAACTTCCATCAGCTATTTTTATTGTTAGATATATTAAGACTTGGAACATATATTGCTTGCAAAAACATAGATATTTTATTCAAGGGATTTTGGATTGAAAAGATTTGTTTTTGCGATTTTTTTTATCATTACTTTTTTGAGTGCGGAAAAGATAGAAAATCTTGCAAGTGTCGTAGGCGTAAGAAATAACCAGCTTATCGGCTACGGACTTGTTGTCGGACTCAACGGTACGGGTGACGGCACTACTTCCGCATTTACCGTAAGGTCGCTATCAAATCTACTTCAAACGGTCAATGTCAAGATAGACCCGAAAGATATAAAATCAAAAAATATAGCCGCAGTTATAGTGACGGCAAAACTTCCTCCGTTTGCAAGGCAGGGAGATAAGCTTGATGTGACCGTTTCATCTATAGGAGATGCAAAGTCTATAGAAGGCGGTACTCTTTTGATAACTCCTCTAAAAGGTGTGGACGGAAAGATATACGCTTTGGCTCAAGGTTCTTTGAGTATAGGAGGAAAAAACGGCAGAGGCAGAGGAGAGTTAAACCATCCTACCGCCGGTATCATACCAAGTGGCGCTTTGGTGGAGAGAAGTGTTGCGTATGACATCTATGATAAAAAATATCTAAAACTCTCTTTGCATCAATCAAGCTTTAAAACCGCAATGCAGATAGAAAATAGTTTAAATAAACTTTTTGATGAGAGGGTTGCCGTAGCGATAGACCCTAAAACGATAAAATTAAAAAAGCCCGACGGTTTGAGCGTGATATCTTTTGTAGCCAAGATATTGGATGCGGATATATCCTATCATCCTAAAGAAAAGATCGTTATAGACGAAAGAACAGGCACGATAGTCGCAGGCGTAAATATCAAGATAGATCCGGTAGTGATAACGCATAAAGATTTGACTATCAAGATAGAGCCTTCGAACGATATGAAAAAATCCAAAGACGAAACGGCTATAGGAAATGATATGACTATCAATTCAAGAAGCGATATTTTGAGTATGAAAAGAGATAGTGTAACGGTTTCAAATCTAGCAAGAGCTTTGCATAAGCTTGGAGCGAAACCAAAAGATGTAATCTCTATCATAGAGAGCATAAAAAAAGCAGGCGCCATAAGGGCGGAAGTGGAGATAATATGATTGATACTGCAACCGCTTTAGGTAATTTTGAGGCATTAAATAGTTTAAGTGTTATGCCAAATATCGTCAAAACAGATGATGATACGAAGCTTAAAGAGCAAACCGATAAGTTCGAGGCCGTTTTTATAAAAGAGATTTTGGATGTTTCTATGAAAAGCGAAAATTCTCTTTTTCCAAAAAGCCCCGGAGAGGACATATATAAGTCTATGTATAATGAAACTCTTAGCGATCAACTTAGCGGTAAGTTTGGTTTTAGTGAATTATTGTATAATTTTCTCAAACAAAAAGGTTAAAAAATTTTTGTTTTGGACGATATAAGAGTAATATAACTATGCAAAGGATTTAGAATGAATTCAAAAGTTGATGGTGCTAATGTCGCTATAAACAACATGAAGCTTTCAGACAATGTGAAAAATGCGGAGATGCAAAAACAAAATGATAGCGAGAACAACAAAGTAGAGCAAATCAAAAAAAGTATCCAAGAAGGGACTTATAAAATTGATTTAAATAAAACTGCACAGAAAATAGCTGATACTTTACTTTAAAATTTCTCGCTCATATATTAGGAGCGAAAA
>JAADDL010000084.1 GCA_013153915.1 Campylobacterota bacterium | reverse complement strand
TCATTCTATAAACTCAAGATACTTATCAATAATCTTCAAAAACTGTTTAGATATAATTTTTTGAAACTTTTTGATATTTCTTTTTGGATTATCAATATCCACCGTATTAAAAAAATCTCCTATATAACCTCCTATATTTTCAAGATATATTGAATATATCTGCGATATCTCTCCAGCCTTTTTATTTGGTGTATATATTAAATTTTCTGCTATACGCACAAAAGCTTTTTGAAATTGCTCCATTGAAGGATATCTTTGAGAGGCAAATCCTACAATCTCAAATCTTTTATCCTTTGCCTCTTGCACCCTCTGTTTAAATACAATTTTTTCTTCTTCATCCATCTCACTTGATGCATTATCCATCAAAAAACTATATATTGTGCTTATAAAAGCACTATTTTTTTCTTGAAAATCTGACAAATCAACATCATAAGATTTAGTTGGCACCGCCCCTTCAAAATATGCTCCATTATTAAGATTATAGACATTTTGATATGGTTTTTTAAATTTTTGACTAAACTCATTTACCAAATGTATAGAAACATCAAAAACAGGCAGAGTCGGAACTTTATCTAAAAAATTTCCTTTAACATAAAACTCACTACCTCTCAACGAAACACCATCATTCGACATAGCATCTTTTATCTCCTTTTTACTCTTGGAGCTCAAATGTCCTTTTGCATGAGTCGATTTGCTCTCCGGATCAAGAGCTAAATCAAGCCCCAAAAGATATATATCCTTGGCGCCAAAAAGCAAAGAAAGCGCATAGCCTATCTCGCCAACACTAACACTCTCCAAGTGACCTTTATTAAACCTATATCTCGTCCTATCCTCAAACACAAATATCTTATCTTTACTCGTTATCTCTAAAAAAAGTTCCATCTCAACGCTTGGTGCAAGTAAAAATATAGAATCTTTAAAAAAAGTTTTGTCCTCTATCTTATCAAGAGTCTTTTTAACAGGCTTATAATTTTCATCTATATGAAGTATAATATCAGGTTTTATACCATTTTCATAAAGTATGGCTGAAGTCATAAAAAGAGCTACCACGGTAACAAACGGAGCATTTTTCTTGAGCCACTCTATCTCTTTTGCCAAAGAGGGTCCTGCCGCCACTAAGACTATAGGCCTTTTAGCAAAAGGAGAATTTTCTCCATAATGCCTGGATACATCAAAAAAGTTAAAACGCTCTTTGATAGCCTCAATAACTCTAACATTTTTCTTTAAAAGTTTATCATGTAGATATGTCTGGCTGGATTGAGTAACTATAAAGTTTTGAATTTTGGCTATCTTTTCTCTATAATTTGGATACAAAAGAGAGTATTTTATATAATTATTTCTTATAAAACTATTGTGATAAAATTTTTCGAACTCTTTTTTTAAAGTCGCATCATTACACATGATAGCAAAATAGAGTTCACTATCTTTGCCTATTTTAGAAAAATCGGTAACAAACAAAGAAAGTCTAAAAAGTTCAAGATTATCTTCAATGATAAAATACATTGAAGCATCTATCTTATGATGAATCTCTTCTACATGAAGCCCGAGCCCTACTCCAAAAAACATAAATTTATATATATGCTTCATTTTTGTATTTTTATCTATCAGCCTCTCAAGAAAACCCACAACCGGAGCTATCAATACAAAACGAGAAACGGTAGGATCCTCTTCGTTTGCATATTCAATGGCTTTATCATCAAATGAGTAGTTATAAAAGGTTTCAATAACGCCTTTATCTTTTCGATAATTTATCTCCTTTGCCATCTCTTTGGCTTTTTCGATACTAGATGAACCGTACAACCACTCATTCGTCACCGTATCCAATACATCAAAATATCCCTCATCTTTATACTCAAGTTCATACTTTTCTTTATACGAGCCGTTCTCTATAGCTTGATTTAATATATCGACTTTCTTATAAACTTCGGGGTGGTTTTGAGAGAGGTATATTAGATTGTTCTTAAATGTCTGTAAAACTTGTTGCTGTATATTGTTCATGCTTTTCCTTTATTTTATATAAAATCTATTTCTATCCTATCGCCCATTTCATAATCTTTTTTTGCCACTTTTCCTAAGATATTTTTTAGATATTTAGGATGAAGACTATAACCTGGTCTAACGCTTCGGATATTTTGCTCTGTAAAACTTTCGCCTTTTTTTATCTTTTTTGAAACATAAAGACTTCGGGCAAAAGTCCTGTTTTTCTTCTTTTGCTCATTTAGCGAATAATCAACCTTGCCTAAGAGTTTCTCGGCATCTCTGATCGCTTTTACCATCATAGAAAACTCATCTTTATCAAGACTAAATTTATTATCGGGCGATTCGATACTTTTATCAAGCAAAAAATGTTTCTCTATGACTTTAGCACCAAGTGCCACCGCTGCAATCGGAGCCGCAATACCCAGGGTATGATCGCTAAAACCTACCTCTACGCCAAATGTTTCTCTCATATTAGGGATAGTTCTTAGGTTGGCATCTTCAAGAGGTGAGGGATATGAAGAGGTGCACTTTAAAAGAATTATATTATGATTGCCGACCTCTTTGCAAATATCTACAACATCTTGTATCTCGCAGATTGTAGCGATGCCTGTAGAGATGATGATGGGTTTGCCTTTGCTTGCCGCATATCTTACCAGCTCATAATCCGTTATTTCAAAAGAGGCTATCTTGTAAGCCGGAGGATTCAACCGCTCTAAAAAATCTACCGCACCCTTGTCAAAAGGTGTCGAAAATATATCTATACCTATCTTTTTCGCATACTCAAACAACTCCTCATGCCACTCCCAAGGGGTATATGCTTCTTTATATAACTCATGGAGAGTTTTGCCATCCCAAAGAGTCCCTCCCCTGATAACAAAATCCTCTTTTTTACAATCCAAAGTTAAAGTATCAGCAGTGTAGGTCTGAAGTTTTACGGCATCTGCCCCGACTTCTTTTGCCGCCTCTATAGTTTTTTTTGCCAATTCAAAACTGCCGTTGTGGTTTGCGGACAATTCGGCAATAATATACACTTGCTTATCGGTATCATATTTTCCTATCTTCATCACTCTCCTTCTTGGCATTCAAACCTATATTTGATACTTTTGGCTCTTTTTTCTAAAGTTTGAAAACTCTTTTTGTATTTTTCCCACTCATTTTTTGTCAACTCCAATCTATAAGAGTTCTCTTTTTCTCCTATCTTTCTAACACCGAAATATTGATTGAATCTCAAAGCTTTTTCGTTATCTTTTAAAACCTCGGAATATAATATATCATATTTTTCAAACATATGCTCTATAAATAGATATGTGGCTATCAAAGAGATCAACGGCGGTAGATTTTTATCAAAAAAGATACCCCAGTTTTTGATATTGCTATCTTCTACTTGATAATTTAATCCGCCCACTACACTATCATCTATAAATAGCGCCATATAACGCTTCTTGTCATCCAAATCCATTATCCATTTCATATGATCTTCATAAGATATAACACTGCTATCATTGGAAGCCTCTCTCACAAATTTATCATTTCTTATTTTTAAAAGTTCGATATTTTCCGACTTAGATAATAGCCTATAGTCTTTAAATATCCACATCAATAATCCTACTCAAAGAGACCAAAATATCAAATCCGTCCCAAACAGATGAGAAATTCATAGCTTCACCGACTCTAACATACCTATCGAATCCTACCGGGTTTACACTTTTTATAGCGCTTATAAGCTCTTTTTCCTCTATCCCTGCGACCACCAAAGTTTGCTCTTTTTTTGTACTAAAACTTAATAGCTCCTCTATATTTTCTATATCTATATCGTAAAAAACACCAAGCCCGCAGTGCTTTTTTCTATCAATATCTCTCAAAGAGCTTAACTCTATTTTATAAAATAATTTTTGGCTTTTTACTTTGATATTTTTCTCAATCGCCATAGAGACTGAAGCGGTAAAGCGATCTATCCCCTCTTTTTGCTCATAAGCTATATCTCTTTTATCAACATACTCTTCGAATTTTTTCCAAAACTCCTCTTTTTTACTTCTGCTTACCGGCAAAAAACAGATAGCCCTTACAGAGGAGCAAGCTTGCTGCATAAAAGTGAAACAATCTCTATACAATTTCTCAAAAAAGAGATCATTTAACTCAATTTTTTCAAGATTCAAAACAGCAAATGAAAATTTATCCGCAAATGTCAACTCAATAGCCGTAGATTTTATTGGGATTTGCCTTATGGTATCTATCGTATCATCCCCTCCCCAAATAATCCTCACATCGCACAAAGATGAAAAATAAGAAGTTATCTTATCGTCATATCCATATCTTGCGATATACAGAGAATTTTGTATAGCTTTATAGTTTTGAGATATTTTTTGTATGATACCCAAAAGAGTTAGGATTTGAACGGAAGTCTTTTGCCCTATCCTTAAGATATTTACATTTCCGCACATCATCGACAATACAAAAGAGTAAACGAAAATCGTATCGACATTACTTGGAGCGATATGAAAAACCACTCCTCTGGGCAAAATATATCTGTATCTACTTAAAAAATCTTGAGAAATCTTTTTGATATGCGCTTTTCTAAGCCAAAAACCAAGAGAGATCAATTCACTATACTCTTTTTGCCCCAATAGCTCTTTTGACAACTCCTCTAAAAATTCAAATATATCATCACTAAAGGGCTTTAAAGTATCGGTTTTCACCCTATCAAATTTAACACCCTTGGGTATTACAAATTCAAGCTCTGAAAGTATCACTACAACCCCTTTGCTCAGCTTCTCTCAACCTGCCTATCACTTTAAAGTATTTTCCTTTTCTTCCGCATTTGCAATCATCTTCTCCCATGATCACCCCCTCATCTTCACTAAGGATCACATGCCCCGGATAACTACGAGGGATCAAAGACACAAGCTCTATCACTCCCTGCTTCCCATGAGGTAATACCTCCATGCTCACGCTGTCTCTTATCAAAATATCGGCAAAATTCGGGGTATGCAGATGTCCATATTCGCACTCTACAAATATAGATCCTACCTGCTCCACCATGCCGTAAAAATTATGGATACACCTTAGACCGAAATGTTCAAAAAAGCTTTTTTTAAATACCTCGTTGCTAACCTTTAAATTTTCAAGCTTTTTCCAACCTCCGCTATGAAATAAAATGGCTCGACTCAGATCAACATCCGCCTTCATCTTTAATAGTGGCTTATAAAAATACTCCCAAACCATAAAGGTAAAACCGAAAATTAAAATTTTTTCATCTCTATATTTTTCTAAAAAATCATTTAAAGCATCCTCATCCAACTTCATATCGCTATCTAAGATATAAGTATGCTTTCTGCCAAAATTTGAAAGTCCGAGTACACCCGCCGCTCTTGCTGAAAACTTATGCCTATTTGAAAGTATGGATTTTGTATCGACTATCAGCATGGGCAACCTCTTTTTGCCTATAAAATCTTGCATAATTTTGATCAAAGCCTTTGTTTGGAGCGTTGCGGTTTGTTTATCTAAAAAAATTTGAGAAACTTTTGAAGATGTGGTTCCCGAAGAAGTCAAAGTTTTCACTATACTGTTTACCGATTTAAGCTCATACTCTTTAAACAATAAAACAGGTAAAGGAAAAAAATCATCTATAGAGCTATATTTTTTATTTTGGTATCCAAAAGCATCTAAAATAGAAGCATACTCTTTGCAATTTTCATAATGAAAATCTGTAAGTTTGATTAACTCTTCTAATAAAAATTTTTGCTTTTTATCCCTATCTAAACTATATGGGGACAGTTGAAGCATCTCATCCATAAGCGATTCCGTACAACTTTTGATAATCTATCTTTCCCGTTGTTTTGGTTGGAAATTTATCGATCTTCCTCAATGAAATAGCTTTGTGACTTATCTTGTATCGATCTTTCAAAAGCTTTACCGCTTCATCGTCGTCATGTAAAGAAAAGACGGTGATATGATTTTCTTTTCCCACCAGATAGACATCCTTATAGTTTGACTTGATAAAGTGCTCGCACTCATCAAGATTGATTCTGTTGCCAAACATTTTAACAAATCTCTTTGCTCGAGCGACGATATAGCTAAAACCGTCCTCATCCATATATCCTATGTCTCCCGTATGCAAAACCCCTTTTAGCTCATCCCCTTTTGCCAAATCTTTATCCGAGCTGGCATAGCCGAGCATAACATTTTTACCTCTATAGACCAACTCTTCATCTACAAAAGATATTTCTCCCCCAAAAATTGCAATCCCGATCGAATTGATCTTGCTTAAGAGCCTATCGGGCGGCACATAGCTGATTCTAGCCGTAGCTTCCGTTTGCCCATACATCACAAAAAATCTTACATCTCTATCTAAAGCCATAGTGGCAAAATGTTTTATATATTTTTCATTCAATTTTCCACCCGCCTGGGTAGCAAATCTGATAGACGGATAATCCCTAAAATCAAACTTCAAACGATAAAGCATCTCGTAATGATATGGCACTCCGTTAAAATTGGTAACATTCTCTTTTTTAAAAAGTTCCCAAAACTCTTTTTGCATTATCGAATAACCGCTCAAAACGATAGTGGCTCCCTTCAATAAATGGGTATGCAAAACCGATAATCCATACGAATAGTGAAGAGGCAAAGAGGTGATAACACTATCTTTATCTCCAATAGGTAAATATCTGCATATGGAGTCGGCATTTGCATACAGATTTGCTTTTGTTAGCTTTACATATTTGGATGAACCCGTAGAGCCTGAAGTCGGCAAAAGCAAAGACAACTCATCATACATCTCTATCTTATTTTTACTATAGGGGATCAATTTTTCATTTTGATATATAAAGTTTGGTTTGTACTTTCTATATAGCGCCTGTTTTAGATCATCATCAATACCGCTATCCACCATCAAAACCGCATGATTATTTCTGATAAAACTCAGATATGCTACGATATTTTGAACGGTTGGCTCGATGCAAAAAATGACAAGTTGCTTTTCTTGAGGCAAAGATTTTGAAAAAATCGATATATCTTTCTCAAGGGTGGCATAATCCACTTTTCGCCCATCCTCTACAAGAGCGATATTTGAGCCATGTCTATCCAGATCTATATCGAACATAATCCCCCGTCCACTTCTAACACACTTGCCGTTACATAACTTGACATTTCACTAGCCAAAAACATTATACTCATAGCAATCTCTTTAGGGCTAGCCAACCTTTTTAAAGGTATTTTTTTTACCAACTCCTCTTTCTCATCTAAAGTCAAAGAGTCTATCAAGGGGGTCATTACAACTCCAGGAGCAACTGCGTTTACCCTGATAGGCGCCAACTCTTTTGCCAAAGATTTAGTAAATCCCACAATAGCAGCTTTAGAAGCACTATATGCCGCGTGCGCACTCGAACCGCTCACCCCCATAATCGAAGATATATTTATGATGGATCCCCTTTTTTTCTTTATCATCATTTTAGAGGCAAATTGAGCCATATACATTTGAGAAAAGGTATTGATTCTAAACAACTCTTCGATACTACTTTGATTTGTCATGATAAACATGGATGATTTTAAAATTCCGGCGTTATTCACTAAAATATCTATATTTTTGGTTATTTTTCGAATTTTTAAAAAACACTCTTTTATCTCATCATACCTGCTTACATCCACGCTAAAAATATGGGTTTCACTCTCCAGCTCCTCTTTTAAAGCTTTCAACCTGCTTTCATCTCTAGCGATCAATATCAGCTTTGCGCCGTTTTGTGAAAAAAGTTTAGCCGTAGCCAAACCTATCCCGCTACTAGCCCCCGTGACAATCGCCCACTTTTCTTTTAACATCACTTTTCCAGATATTTAGCCACAATCTCTTTGGCTTTGGCAAAGGAACTCATATCTATGATATCATCCGTATCAAGCATAATATCGAAACTATCCTCAATCTCTCCGATCAAAGCCATATGGGCTACACTGTCCCACTCTCGTATCTCATTATACTTCAAATCATCACTTATGCTGTCTTTTGAGATGCCTAAGGCTTCCGAGAATGCCTCTTTTAATTTTGTCTCCATTTGTGTCCTTTAAAACCGTATATTTTTTCTCTTTTAAGTATTTTACCAAATTTTCCTGGTTTTTAGCCGTTTGTATAGCGATAAAAGGTAGCTTCATATACAAAGCCTCGTAGGCTATCGTGCTAGACGTTATTATGCCAAATTTACTTTTAGCCATACCCTTTGCTATATCCTTGTTTATATACAATTTAATATTTTTGTGAATTTTTGCATATCTTTTTATCTTTTTTAAATTTTTATTTGCCGTTGTAATGTATAGATATATCCGTCTGTTTTTAACTATCTTCAAAATCCTCAAAGTCAAGTTTGCGCTATCGCTTCCTCCAAGAGACAAAAAAATACCTCTTTTTCTATATCTCTTTTTTTTCTCCTTTTCAAACTCTTCTCGAATCAAAGGGGGTATTACCTTGACTATTGCTTTATCCTTATATCTATCTACGCTAACTCCGAGATTGTGATTGATGATCTCATCACAGTGATACTCTTTATACTCATCATCAAAACAGCTTAGTTTTATATGGGGAAAAAGCTTTTTAAACTCCTTTTGGTGATTAATAGTAAACTCATAATTGTCCACTATAACATGTTTTGGGTTTAAATCTTTAACTATTTTAAAAAACTCTTTTTCACTCTTGATAGTCTTTAAAGGATATGGCACCAACTCTTGCTCGTTTGATTTGGAGACATAGACAACATCGTCAAATTGTTTTGCATACACCAAACTTCTTTTTAGGTGACCAAGTCCTACAACACTACCGAAATCAACTCTAAAAACTACTATTTTTTATCCTTTATTTATTAGTTTTTCTATTCTTTTTGAAGATTTTCCATCTTTATAATCGAAAAATTTTTTCAGCACCTCTTCTCTTTTATATTTATATAAATCGTCACCATTTAACAAATCTTTTATCTCTTTCTTAAGTTCATCTTCGGTTAGGACGATTTTTGCCGGAGTAAATGACTCATAATCAAATAAAAAACCGTCTCTAGTGCAACCATACTTATCTAAATCATACGCAAAAGAGATAATAGGTCTATCAAGCAATAAAAAATCATACAAAATAGAAGAGTAATCGGTTATCAATATATCGGTATATTTTAAAATAGGATATACATCATCTTTTGAAGGGAAAAAAATAATATTGCTATATTTTTTAGCCATATCCGATACAAAAGGGTGCATCTTTACTATAAGATAGATATTTAACTTTTTAAGAAACTCATTAAACTTTGCAAAATCCAACGGTGGAATATTATCTTCAAGTAAATCTCTATATGTTGGAGCATACAAGATAGTTTTTTTGCTTTTTGCCAAATTAAATATGTTTATATCACACAACCCTAAATCCTCTTCATTCAAATCTCTAAAAAAAATATCGTTTCTTGGGTATCCGCAATTTAAAAATTTATCAACTTTAAATATATTTTTAAAGTTTGTCTCATTTGTCCAGTTGGAGGTTGAAATAAAATAGTCATATTTGATATTGCAAACAGGATTTAACCTCTTTATCCCCACTCCATGCCACAGCTGGATAGTTTTGCAGTTTTTTGAAAGAGATGAAAGGTACTCATATATCACTTCATCCGTTATTACTATTTTTACCGTAGATAATACTATATAACTTTTTAAAGAATTAAATTTCAAATAATTTATATCAAGTTCTTTGGCTTTCTTGTTGTTGCTTATAAGATACACTTTGTGATTATTTTTTCTTAAAAACAAAAAAAGATATTTACTATTTGCTCCTATATAATTTTTAGTCAAAACAACAATATTTTTTCTTTTTAATCCAAATAGATCATACAAATTTGAAACTAAATTTTGAATATTTTGAAAAATTTTTTGTCTATAATGCAACAATTTTTGTTTTTTTAACCAAGATTTTATATCTTTATAGCCGACGATCTTGTATCCGTTATCTAAGCCAACAACTCTATATATCTTTGTTTTATCAGCTTTTTCCAAACAGCTTTTATAAATCTCTTCAAAAAATATATCGTTATAAATCAAAATTAGATCAAATTTTATATTTGAAATATCTTCATATCTATATATATTTTTGCCTGTTTTATTTTTATCTACAAAACCTATAATATCAATACCTTCTTCTTCCAATTTTTTGGAGAAAGATGTTGTCAAAGGAGTAGCAGGAACTAATAAAATTTTTTTATTTTGCAATTTTTGAAACATAATTTTGACGTCACCTTATCTATTTGGATAACTGATATATTTTACTCATACACTCTTCGATATAATCATAAAATTTATCTCTTATCTTCAATCTCTCTTTCTCATACTCATCTTTTCCCTCAATAATTTCTTTCATTTTTTCAAGCAATAACTCTTGTGTTTTGACTTTTGCGCCAGGAGAAAATTCATCATAATCAAACAACAAATCTTGCCCTAATCCTTTTTTTCTGGCTTTTACATACTCTTCAAAATCATAATTAAAAAATATTATAGGTCTATTTAAGATCAAAAAGTCATAAACTATAGAAGAGTAATCAGATACCAAAATATCAACATATTTTAATATCGGATAAACATCCCCAACGGTATTGTAAAATATTACATTGCTATAGTTTTCCTCCTTAAGAGTATCTCTATACTTATCCAATACAAAAGGGTGTAATTTTACATAAAATTTTGCACTCATTTTTTGCATCTCTTCATTAAGACTCTTAAAATCAAGAGGAAACATATCAAATCCATTTTCTCTAAAAGTCGGCATATACAAAATCACCCTTTTATGCTTTTGTTTATCTTTTTGAATTTTATTATAGATATTTGTATCGCACAATATCAAATCCAATTTATCTTCTTTTTTTAATAATATATCATTTCTTGGATACCCATAATTTAAAAATTTATTCGCTTTAAAAACTTTTTTAAAATTTGTTTCATTTGTCCATTTTGAGGGAGAGACAAAATAACTATACCGAAATTTACTTCTATCCCTAATCGGCTTTAAGCCCACCCCGTGCCATAACTGTATCGTGATTTGTCTAGGAGACAAATACTCCAAATAATCCAAAATAAAATGATCCAAATAGATTTTTTTTGCTAGAGCAGTATAAAAATATCCTTGTAAACTAAATAGTTTTTTTACCGGCAAATTGTGTTTTTTTAGTTCACTATATTGCAAATCATTATTAGTAAGCATAATCGCTTTTTCGTTTTTTTTAATATAATACAGATACATATGCTTTACATTCGCATCTATAAAATCTTCCGCAATAAAAATGCTATAATCTCTTTTAATACTAA
>JAADDL010000120.1 GCA_013153915.1 Campylobacterota bacterium | reverse complement strand
AATTTTTATATGACTAAAAAAGCCGTAAAAAACGATAACGGTTTTACTTGGTCCATAGTTATGGATACGGAAAATCCGATAGATCCGGTCTATCTTTCCAATGAATTAAATAAAAGAGGTTGTAGTATAGTAGATATCGTAAAAAATGATGATCAAAATTGGACATATAATATTTCTATGCAAAATGCTAAATTAGAAGCGCAGGATATTTTGTGCGATACAACTTATAACATTAAGAAATCTATCAAGCCGTATCTATTTTCGATAGAGAACAAGGCTAAGAGAGTTTTTATCGATAGTTACCCGTCAAATAGATGGCATCCGTATGTAGTCTTTTTTGATAATAAGTTAGATATATTGTCTATTTACGAAAATGATTCTACAGAGAGAAAAGTCAAACTTCAGATACCGGAAGGCACAAAATATATATCGGTAAACGATAAATATACTATAAGCAACCTCAAATATGGACTTCATTTGTATGTAAGTTCTGAATAAAAAGGAACGAAATGTTCGACGATATACAGTTTAATGCTATAAATAGATTGCCAAATTATGTCTTTGCCGAGATAAACGAGATGAAAATGAAGGCAAGAAGAGCCGGAGAAGATATCATAGACTTCTCTATGGGCAATCCGGACGGCCCCACACCTCCTCATATTGTGGAGAAGCTCATCGAAGCGGCGCAAAAACCTAAAAACCATGGATATTCCGTTAGTAAAGGTATATACAAACTAAGACTCGCTATAACCGATTGGTATAAAAGAAGGTACGGTGTAGAGCTTGATCCCGAAAAAGAGGCTGTTGCGGTGATGGGTAGCAAAGAGGGGTATGTGCACCTAGTCCAAGCCATAACAAATCCGGGAGATGTCGCTATAGTTCCCGAACCGGCATACCCTATTCATACTCACGCTTTTATCATAGCAGGCGGTAATGTGGTAAAGATGAATTTTACCTATAATGAAAAGTATGAGTTGGATTATGACGGATTTTTTATAAATTTAAAAAAAGCCATAGAGGAGTCTATGCCTAAGCCAAAATTTTTAGTGGTCAACTTTCCTCACAATCCCACAACCGTGACGGTAAAAAAAGATTTTTACGAAAAACTTGTTGAGGTGGCTAAAAAAGAGAGATTTTATATACTAAGCGATATCGCTTATGCCGATATAACATTTGACGGCTATAAGACCCCCTCTATCTTTGAAGTCGAAGGCGCTAAAGATGTGGCGGTTGAGAGCTTTACTCTTAGTAAAAGTTATAATATGGCGGGGTGGAGAGTAGGCTTTGTTGTGGGAAATCCTAAGCTTATAGGCGCTTTACAAAAGATAAAGAGTTGGTTTGATTACGGTATGTTTACCCCTATTCAGGTAGCGGCTACCGTAGCGCTAAACGGTCCTCAAGATTGCGTCAAGGAGATAACCCAGATATACAAAGGCAGAAGAGATGTGCTACTGAGGAGTTTTGCAAATGCCGGTTGGCATATAGATAAACCTAGCGCTACGATGTTCGTTTGGGCGAAAATACCCGAAAAATTAAAAGGTATGGGGAGTATGCAATTTTCAAAGGAGCTTTTACAAGAAGCGAAAGTTGCCGTTAGTCCGGGAGTCGGTTTTGGAGAACATGGCGATGAGTATGTAAGGATAGCGCTTATCGAAAATCATAACAGAATAAGACAAGCGGCAAGAAATATAAAGCACTATTTAAAAACAAAAGAGTAGATTTGGAGTATAAATGTTAAAGATAGGTATAGTCGGTCTAGGTACCGTAGGAAGTAGCGTTGTAAAAATCCTTCAAAAGAACAAGGAGATAATAAAATCAAGAGCGGGAGTGGAGATAGTACCCGCTATAGGTGTGGCAAGAAACCTTGAAAAACATAAAGACTTAGGTATAGTTTTAAGCGATAATGTGGATGATATACTTGAGGATGATTCGATAGATATGGTTGTTGAGCTTATCGGCGGTGTCGAAACGGCATACGGTATCGTAAAAAGGGCGTTAGAAAAAGGTAAATCCGTAGTTACGGCAAATAAAGCCCTTTTGGCATATCATAGATATGAACTTCAAGAGATAGCAAACGGACAAGGGTTTGGTTTTGAGGCTAGTGTTGCGGGAGGAATCCCTATAATAAAATCTTTAAGAGAAGGATTGAGCGCAAATCAAATATTATCTATCAAGGGTATTTTAAACGGTACTTGTAACTATATGCTAACAAAGATGATAGAAGAGGGTGTTAGCTTTTCGGAAGTTTTAAAAGAAGCGCAAGAGTTGGGATATGCCGAAGCCGACCCTACATTTGATGTGGGAGGTTTTGATGCCAGCCATAAACTTTTGATACTCGCCTCCATAGCATACGGTATCAACGCAAAACCCGAAGATATTCTCATAGAAGGCATAGAGGCTATCAATGAGGATGACATATTTTTTGCTAAAGAGTTCGGATACAATATAAAACTTTTGGCTATAGCTAAAAAAGAGGGAAATAGCGTAGAGCTTAGAGTTCATCCCGCACTTATCAAAAAAGAGCAGATGATAGCGAAAGTTGACGGAGTTATGAACGGCGTTAGCGTTGTGGGAGATTTTGTGGGAGAGACTTTGTATTATGGAGCCGGTGCCGGAGGAGACGCTACCGCAAGTGCGGTCGTATCGGATATCATATCTATAGCTAGAGGCGAAACTACTCCGATGTTGGGTTTTAAAAAATTGATAGAAAATGAACTTTCTTTGGTTGAGATAAATGATATCGAAACGGAATATTATGTCAGAATGAGCGTTATAGACGAAGTTGGAGTTTTAAGCAAGATATCTTCGCTATTTGCAAAACATAAGATTTCGATAGATAGTTTCTTGCAAAAATCCATCAAAAGTAGCGGAAAAAGCACTCTTCTTTTTTCAACCCACAAGTGCCGAGAAAAAAGGGTTCGAGACGCTCTAAGCGAGATAGGGGAGCTCGATTTCGTGCAAGAAAAACCCACTATGATCAGGATTGAGGATTGAGTATAAAAGAGATAGATTCCATATGTACATATTGCGGTGTCGGATGTGAAATCACCGCCGTTGTCGAAAATAATACGATAAAAAGAATCTATGCCAAAAAAGATACACTCATAAGCAGAGGTAAACTTTGTATCAAAGGGAAAGCCGGTTGGGATTTTGTGCACTCTTCTTTGAGACTTCCCCAAGTAAAGATAAAAAAAGATTTTATTAGAAAAAACGAATTATATTTTCCAAAAGATGTAAAAGAGGCTCTTTTATCGGGTGTTAAAGAGGATGAAAAGTTTATATATCCCGATTTGGAGTTGTCTTATAAGATAGTGGCTTGGAAGTTGCAAAGAGTCAGAGATTTATACGGAAGTGACTCGATAGCGGGTATAGGGGGTGCTAGAAGTAGTTGTGAAAGCGGCTATCTTTTTCAAAAATTTATAAGAGAAGTTATACTTAGTCCTCATATAGATAATTGTGCCAGAGTATGTCATGCGCCTAGCCTTAAGGGGATGCGGGAAGTGATAGGAGAGGGTGCGGCAACCAATCCTTTTGACGATATTGAAAAAGCAAGCTTTATTTTGGTATTTGGTTCTAATACGACAGAAGCCCATCCGATAGCCGCCACAAGGATAACAAACGCATTAAGAAGCGGAGCTAAAACGGCGGTTTTTGATGTGAGAGAGACCCACATAAGTGCTAGTGCTACATATGATTGCACTCTTCCTTTTGAGAGTAATTTGCTTGTTTTAAATATGTTAAGCTATGTTATATTGAGTGAAGAGTTGTATGATAAAGATTTTATAAATGACAGAACTACCGGTTTTAATGAGTATAAAGAGGCTATCTTAAAAGATGAGTACGCAAATCCGGAATTTTTTAAAAAAATCAAAGGTTACGAGTATCTTAGCGATATGATAAAAACGGTAGCTAGAGAGTATGCCAAAAATCGCTCCGTTATCTTATGGGGGCTTGGCGTGACGGAACATCTTGACGGCTCCTATGCGGTAGAGGCTCTTTGCAATCTTGCCGTAATGACCGGTAATATAGGAAAAGAGGGTGCGGGACTTATACCTCTTAGAGGGCAAAATAATGTTCAGGGTGTTTGCGATGTAGGATGTTTGCCATACTTTTTGCCGGATTATAAAACTCCTCAGCGAGAGGGCAAAAAAACTCCCGAAATGGTTAAAGCTATGATGGATAAGGAGATTAGAGTCCTTATCAATATGGGAGAGGATATAGCCCATATACATCCCAATCAAAATAAAATCAAAAAGGCTTTGGAAGGGTTGGATTTTCTTGTCGTGCTTGATCTTTTTGAAAACGAAACGACCGAATTTGCCGATGTTATCTACGGTGTGAAATCGGCATATGAAAAAGAGGGTGTGTATGTTAATGCGGAAAGAAGAGTGCAGTTGAGTTCCGTTTTGGTAGAAAGCGAACTTCCCGATGACTGGGAGGTGATTGACGGTATATCAAAAGAGATGGGAGAGTATCAAGGTTTTAACTCCTCTAAAGAGGTTTGGGATGATTTAAGAAAGGGTAGCGATAGGTTTTTAAAAGCAAGTTATGAGTTTTTAAGAGCCAACCAAAACAGAGCTTTGCAGTGGCCGATAGATGATAAAGGCGCAACGGAGATTTTACATACTCAAAAGTTTAGAACAAATGACGCTAAAGCGCACTTTTCATATAGGAGATATTATCTTAGAGGAATGGTCGAAGAGTTGATAAGGGGCAAAGAGATAAGATTTTATCTAACAACGGGCAGAGCGATAGCCCAATACAATAACGCCAACCAAACGGGAAAATCAAAAACCCTTACAAAAAGACACAAAGAGGATGTTTTGCATATCAGTTTGGAGGATAAAGAGTATTTTAAAGACGCAAAATATGTCGTTTTATCTTCAAAACACGGCAAAACAAAACCATTAAAGTATAAACTGACAAGAAAACTAAAAAAAGGGACGATGTTTTGCACTTTTCACCACTTTGAAAGCCGTATAAACCATCTTTTTGGTGATGAAAGTGACGAACTTACCAAAACGGCACTCTTCAAATCCGTAAAAGTGGATGCGGAGTTGGTGTATGAGTAGGGTTTTAGGAAATATAGCCGAGGATAAGGCTTGTAAATTTTTACAAAAAAACGGTTTTAAAATCGTGGATAGAAATTTTTACTCTAAATTTGGAGAGATAGATATAATAGCTTTAAAAAATAGAGTTTTGCACTTTATTGAGGTAAAAAGCGGAAAAAATTTTGAACCCGTATATGCCATTACTCCTACCAAGATTGATAGGATATTAAAAAGCGTTAACTACTATCTGCTTAAAAATAGAGTGGATTTCGATTATTGCGTGGACGCTATCGTTATCAAACAAAATAGTATTGAATTTATCGAGAATATAACTATCTTTTAATCATCTTGTTATTTTATAGATAAAGCCGAAAACCTCGGCTACCGCTTTATATAGTTTTGGCGGAATCTCTTTGTTTAGCTCTATTTGGCTTAACATCTGCACCAAATCCTTATCTTCTTTGATGGGTATATTGTTTTCCTGTGCAATTTTAATGATATTGTTTGCCGTTTCGCCTTTTCCTTTGGCTATGACTTTGGGCGCATTATCCTTTTTGATATTGTATTTTAACGCTACGGCTTCTTTTTTTTCGCTTTTCATGTTTTAATATCCAAAGATAGGTTTGTGCTGTTTATAGCGGTGTTATCGTAGTTGATAGCCGTTTTGCTGATGTTTGTAAGGTAGATATTGGCATTTAAGGATATTGAGTTTAGCCTAACTCTTAAGTCCCTTAAATTTTCTCTTATTTTATTTTTCAAATCGTTATTTGAGGCATCCATTTTGATAGATATGGAGTTTTGATTTAAAAGCATCAAGATATCAACCTCTCCGTAATCATTTAAATCCAATTCGATTTTGCAACTAAAGCCTTCTTCATTGTTTAATTTTCCAAATTGCATAGAGCCCTCTTTTAAGTCGTCCCATAAAAAAGGTATATAAGATGTAAAGGTGGAGTTTATCAACGAAGATGCTTGGTATGATTGGATTTGTGTTATCGTTTTATCTATGAGATTGGATAGGGAGGGATTGTTTTGTATCTCGTTGCGGCTTTTTAAATCCAAAAGAACGGCTTTTAAATCTTGTTGTGTATTTTTTTGTAAAGCCTCTTTGTCATGGATATTTTGCGCTATTTTTGATTCGTATAGTATGCCCGAATTTTTAATATTATCCTTTAACTCGATATTTTCAAGATTGCTTGTGAATTTATTGATAATGTCGGTATATTTTTGAAGTTTCGGGTGGTTTGATAGAGATTTTGTTATAGCGTTTAGATTGCTTGTTATATTGCCTATATGTTTTACGGTTTTTTTGTTGCCGAAAAAAGTTATTTTTGACGTTTTGGAGCTTAGTATGCTGTTTTTTATGATTTGTTCGAGAGTTTTGGGAGATGAATTTGATAGTTTGTTGTTTTGTATCTCTTCAAGTAGCGCATTGATTTTATTGATACTATCTTGCAGACTTTGTAGTTTTAATGGTGAATTTGAGCCTATTTTTGTGATTATCGATTGGATTTGTAGGATATTTTTTTTGATGTTTAAAAGTTTTACTTCGTTGGATAATCGATTTTTTGATTTGAAGTTGGTTTTGTATTGCTCTATTTCATCATCTATTAGATTTTTTAAGCCTCCTAACTCTTTTTGCATAGCTTTTAGTGTTTTTAGGCTATTTTTTTTTGATTGTGAGGATAATTTTTTGGATAAATTTATTATTTTGTCTATTTTGTCGTCAATTTCACTTTTTTCGATAACTTGTTCGTCTTGAGAAGAGATTTTATTTTGCAGAGATTTTTCTATTTCATTTTTTATATTTTTTAAATCGGTATCTTGCGGAAAGTTTTTTAAAGCACTATTTGCGGCGCTTAGCAGTTTATTTAAATCTTTTATGTTTTTTCCGTTTATTAAAGTGCCGATATTTTGCAAAAGAGAGGATAACTCTTGAGAATTTTTTTGCGGATTATATGTTTTTATGGTATTTAAAGCGCTATCAATATTTTTTTGGCTTATATCTTTAGTTGCTATGGTTTTTGACAATAAGTCGTTTACTATCATAGTCTTTCCGTATAAAATATTTTTAACAGTATAGCATAATTGGGTTTTAAAGAAAAAAGGGTATAATATCATCTTAAAGTGTAAGACACTTAAAATTTCATAGGAGATAATAATGGGAAAATATATAGAACTAAATGCATCTAACTTTAACGATACTATAAAAGAGGGTGTAACATTGGTAGATTTTTGGGCGCCTTGGTGCGGACCATGCAGAATGATAGCTCCGGTTATTGAGGAGTTGGCTGAAGATTATGAGGGAAAAGCTAAGATTTGTAAGGTTAATACGGATGAAGAGCAAGATATAGCTATTCAATACGGTATAAGATCTATCCCTACAATCTTATTTTTCAAAGACGGACAGCTTGTAGATCAAATGATAGGAGCCGCGGGAAAACAGGTAATTGCGGAAAAATTAGACGCGATTTTATAATGGCTTTAAAAAAAGGGAGAAAAATTTTCTCCCTTAATTATCTCTTCGCATCGTTTTTCGGTGCTCTTATGATAGCGAGTGCTTACGCTTATTTTAACTATAGGTTTGCAGAGTATAAATTTATAAACTTCGATAAATGGATATTTTATAAAAAAAAAGATATCTTTAAACCTGTGGATAAAGAGTATGTAGTCGTGATATACAGCTCCAGAAAAGATGACATCAAAAAGATTTTAAAACGGATAAAAAACAAAGTTAAGATATTGGCTATAGATATTTATCAAAAAAGATTTGAAAGTAGCGATAGAGTTATCTATCTAACTACCGGTATAAATACGATTTTGGCTCTAATTCAGAGATTTAATATATACAAAGTCCCCTCTTTGTTTATGATAAAAAAAGTCAAGAAAGATAGATATAAACAAGATAGTATGATAGAAACGATATAAAGGAAAAGACATGTTGGATTTAGCGATTATCGGAGGAGGTCCCGCAGGGCTTACGGCGGGCTTGTATGCCACAAGAGGCGGTCTTAAAAACGTTGTGATGTTTGAAAAGGGTATGCCGGGAGGTCAGATAACTCAAAGTAGTGAGATAGAGAATTATCCCGGCATCAAAGATGTCGTTACCGGCATGGAGCTTATGGCACCGTGGCCAGAGCAGTGTATGAAATTTGGGTTAAAACATGAGATGAAAGAGGTAACGAGAGTCAGCGAAGGCGATGGTTCAAGCTTTAAAATCTCTCTTGCCGGAGGTGACGAGGTAGAAGCTAAAGCCGTCATCGTTTGTACTGGCAGTACGCCAAGAAGAGCCAATTTCGACGGTGAAGAGGAGTTTTTCGGAAGAGGCGTTAGCACTTGCGCCACTTGTGACGGATTTTTCTACAAAGGCAAAGAGGTTGCCGTTTTGGGAGGAGGAGATACGGCTTTGGAAGAGGCTTTGTATCTTTCTCATATATGCTCCAAAGTATATCTGATACATAGAAGAGACGCTTTTAGGGCTAGTCCGGCTATAGTCGAGAGAGTAAAAAAGGCTGACAATATAGAGCTTGTTTTAAACTCCAAAGTCAAAAAAGTTTATGGCGACAATATGGGTGTTCAAGGTGTTTTGATAGTGGATAAAGAGGGTAACGAGAGAGATTTGAAGGTGCCCGGAATCTTTGTATTTGTCGGAATGAATGTAAATAATGAAGTTTTAAAACAAAGCGACGGGAGTTATCTTTGCGATGTAAACGAATATGGGGAAGTGATTGTCGATCTTTCTATGAAGACATCTAAAAAGGGATTGTTTGCCGCGGGAGATATCAGAATACAAGCCCCCAAACAAGTAGTTTGTGCCGCCGGAGACGGCGCTACCGCCGCAATAAGCACCATATCGTATCTTGGAGAATAAAATGGTAAAAATAGGAATACACGGTTCAACGGGCAGAGTGGGAAAACTTCTTATCGAAAATCTTAAAGACGATAAAGATGTTGAGATATCCGTACTTCATGCGATAGAGGAGTTTACGTTTAGCGTGCCTGAAAATATACTTATCACAAATGACACGAATACGCTTTTGGAAAAAGCGGATGTCGTGATAGATTTTACATTGCCGAAAGGTACTCAAACTCTTTTGGAGCACGCTTTGTCAAATCCGAAACCTCTTGTTATAGGAACTACGGGATTGGACGAGCACCAGCACAATCTTATAAAGGAGTTGAGTCAAAAAGCACCGGTGCTATACTCGACCAATATGTCTTTGGGAGTAGCGGTCTTAAACAAATTGGCGGCTTTGGCGTCCGAAGCTTTGAGTGATTTTGATATCGAGATAGTGGAGATGCACCATAGATACAAAAAAGACGCTCCAAGCGGTACGGCTTTGACTCTTGGAGAGAGTGTCGCAAACGCAAGAGGACTTTTACTGGATGAAGTTAGAGTCAGCGGCAGAAACGGTATTATAGGCGAAAGAAAAAAAGATGAGATTGCCATCATGGCTTTAAGGGGCGGAGATATAGTCGGTAGGCATACGGTCGGATTTTATAACGACGGGGAGTTTATCGAACTGAACCATACGGCAACAAGCAGAGATACTTTTGCCAAAGGGGCAATCAAAGCGGCAAAATGGATAGTCGGCAAAGAGCCGAGACTCTATAGTATCAATGATTGTCTCGGACTATCTTAACGGAGCGGAAGAATGTGTGCGATAGTCGGTGTTTTTGGAGATGAAAACGCATCAAGGGTTGCGTATTACGCCCTTTTTGCTATGCAACATAGAGGTCAAGAGGCGACCGGTATAAGCGTAAGCGACGATAATCATATAAAAACGCTAAAAGGCAGAGGTTTGGTAACCGAAGTCTTTGACAAAGACTCCTTTGAGATACTAAAGGGGGATATGGCTATCGGTCACAATAGATACTCTACGGCAGGTCAAGATTCGATACTGGACGCACAACCTATATTTGCGAGATATAAACTTGGCGAAATATCTATCGTACACAACGGTAACCTTATAAATAAAGATGAGGTTAGGCAAGAGTTGATAGACGAGGGTGCGATATTTGCCACCTCTATGGACACCGAAAATGTTGTACATCTCATAGCAAGAAGCCAAAAAGAGCATCTAAAAGAGAGAATTGTTGAGGCTTTGCAAAAGGTAAAGGGCGCATACTGTTTTATCATACAAAGTAGAAGCAAGCAGTTTGTTATAAGGGATAGATACGGCGTTAGACCTTTATCTCTTGGAAAATTAGAAAGCGGCGGCTATATAGTTGCTAGCGAAACTTGCGCTTTTGATTTAGTTAAAGCTAAATTTATAAGAGATGTTAGACCCGGTGAAATGTTGATATTCGATAAAGAAAATCCTAACACTTTTGAATCTATTCAACTTTTTGAAAGTGATTATAGACCTTGCGCTTTTGAGTATATATATTTTGCAAGACCGGATAGCGTAATAGACGGAAAAAGCGTCTATAAAGTCAGAGGCAGGATAGGATGGGCTTTGGCTAAAGAGGCAAAGCACATAGAAGCCGATATGGTAGTGCCGGTCCCCGATAGCGGTGTCGCCGCGGCACTTGGTTATTCAAAAGCTAGCGGCATTCCTTTTGAGCTTGCCATCGTTAGAAACCACTATGTGGGGAGAACTTTTATAGAGCCTACTCAAGAGATGAGGGATTTGAAAGTAAAGCTAAAACTTTCGCCTATCAAAGAGAAGATTGACGGCAAGAGGGTGATAGTGCTGGATGACTCTTTAGTAAGAGGCACCACATCAAGACAGATAGTAAAGATGCTAAAAGACGCCGGAGCTAAAGAGATACATATGATGATAGCCGCACCGGAGATAAAATATCCTTGCAGATACGGTATAGACACTCCAAGTTATAAAGAGTTGATGAGTGCCAACAAATCCAAAGAGCAAATAAGAGAGTTTATGGGTGCCGATAGCTTGACATTTTTAAGCATAGAGGGCTTGAAAGAGGCTCTTGGAGATGATAGAAACTACTCTTTGGTTAGCTTTGACGGAGATTATTTTATAGGTTAGTGGCAATATAGCTTATATCTAATATTCGCTTTTTGAAAATAGGTAGGATACGGCATACTTACGCTGAAACTTTTTATCTCTTTTGGTTTTAGATTTTTTGCTATCGTGAACTCTTTGATGATTGTAGAGGGTCTGCTTTTTGCCGTTGTTAATATGGCTTTTAGACCGGATCTTGGGGAATAAAAAGTTGAGCCGGATATATTTTTTAAGTTTAAAGCGTTATTGACAAGCTTTACTTCGAGTTTGCATTTTCCTATATTGAATTTTCCGACATTTTTAACTTTGCCGAAAAACATGATTGTTTCATTTAACAATATTCTTTTACTGGATATTTGAAGCAGTTTAGCCTTTTTTGTATATTTGTCCAAAACGAACATCGAAAAGACCGATAAAGTACTAATAACCAAAAATGACGAGAATACCATAGACCA
>JAADDL010000149.1 GCA_013153915.1 Campylobacterota bacterium | reverse complement strand
TATAAGATACACCTATCCTCTTACCTCTATTGTGGCATGAGTTACAAGTCTCAGGGTGTATTCCGCTGAATGTTACGCCTGATTTAGGATCGTGGACTTTAGCGTCTCTTGTAGCTTGAATCTGATGAACTAGCAAGTGTCCATGCTCTTTTTTATTGATAGTGGGATCGTTTCCGTCATAGAAACCTTCGTTTCCGTAAGGAATATGACAAGCACTACAACCCATACCTCTCCAGTCACCTCTACCTTTTCTGCCTCTAACACCTATATGGCATCTTTGACAGTCGCTTCTTTGGTAACTGATAGATGCAGCATATCCAAGCTCTTCTTTGTTCATTTGAGATAAATCTTTTCTGCTTTGCGGTGGCAAAGGAAGTTGTTTTAACTCAGTCGGAAATTGATCGGGGTATTTATCCATCATAGCGACCATGTATTTTTTATATACATCGGTACCCCATGCCGGAGTTTTTCCATCCTCGTCTTTGACGGCATAGTCGGCAAATTTTACTTTTTGAGTATCTTCACTACCCCAAGTGTGTAAGTTACCTTGTATCTTACCCGCCTCGGTAGCCATCAAAGCTTTTTTCATATTTGAAACCGTATCGGCGTGGCAAAGACCGCAAGTCTTATCCATGATCCAAAAACTACCTGGATCTCTAACAAAAGCCTCTAACCCGCCCGGATGTCCGGGAGCGCCTTTGTGAGCTTCCTCTTTGGTGGTAGCTTTTACATTACCGCCGTGACAGATCGTACAGCCGGCCGGGTCGCCAACATTTGCACCCATGGCTTTGATCTGCTTCATCATATCGCTATCTTGATGCCTGATATCCTCTATACCTTTGTGGCACGACATACAGTCTGCAAAGGCGAAAGAGGAGAGCAGAACGACGAAGATTGCGATCTTGCTCAAGCTTGACCTTAACATGTTCTCTCCTTTTTGAATTTTGTCAAAACTATTGACTATTTGGAATGATATCAAAAAAAAGTGCCTGTAAAGTGCTTTTCTTGAATTTAAATACTATTTTATTAAATTTATATCTTTTTAAGATAATTGCGAGTAATATTTGCAAAATTATTAAAAAAAGTTATATTATCAAGTGCGATAATGATTGTTATAAGGAGATATTATGAAAGCTATACTTGTTGCTATATTCTTGGTTGTATCGTCTTTTTCAAGCGAACTTGGTATAGATTGGAGAAATAATGTCGACGACGCTAAAGAAGCGGCGATAAGAGAGAAAAAACCTATCATACTTTTTTTACATTCAAGAAGCTGTTTTTACTGTCCTAAGATTATTGAAAACGTATTGCCCGATTCGAAAGTAGATGCTTTTTTAGAGAAAAACTTTATAAAACTCGCACTTGATACATCGACCGGTTCGGACTCTATCGAAGAGGATGTGAGCGACCAAGCTCCTCCTAGATTTATAGTGAGTATAACGCCCGCTTTTATCTTTATGGGACCAAATGAGGAGAAGTTGGCTAGAAACGGCAAAAAGCATATGATTATTTACGGTTTTTGGACGCCAGAACAGTTGATAAAATGGGGTAACGACGCTTTAAATAGGTTTCATAGGCTATACGGTAAAAAGTACGGTTTGGAGGTCGATAAATGAGAAAATTGGCTATCTTATTGGCGGTGGTTTTATCTTTGTCATACGGAGCCAGAGAAAAAAAGGGGCAAAAATACTATCTAAAAAGATGTTCAAGTTGCCATGGAAGCGGTAAGATGTGGGGAAATGTTGCTACTAAAGAGGAGTGGAAGAGTTTTTTTACGATTGATATAAAAGATTTGAAGGAATTTCATCAAGATAACCCCGAAGTTCTAAAATATATCGACTCCAAAGAGTTTAAAAAAGAAAAAGCGAGGATGTATAGATTTTTGCAAGAATTTGCAAGCGATTCCGAAACGATTCCGAGTTGTAATAATTAGATTTTTTTGATTATTGTGTTAAAAATATTTAATTGTAGAAAAGCAAAAGAATTTTTTAAAAAAAAGATAATTTTTCTTTACGATTAAGCTTTTATTTAATAAAGATAATGTTAAAATTTCGTAGCGTTTTATAAAATATATCATTTAGGATGCGATATGCAAATAGTATTGATAGAAGAGGGGCTGAAATTTTTAGTTCTCGGTATGACTACGGTTTATCTCTTTTTGTATCTTATGGTCATTGTCTTGAAATTCGAGCATAAGATAATAAAAAAATATTTCCCCGAAAAGAAAAAACAGACCGCTACCGCTTCGGTGGCGACTCCCCAAAAAAATATTTCCAACGATGACGACGAGATAGTTGCGGCGATAACGGCGGCGATAATAGAGCATAGAAAATAGCAAGGATATTACGATGGCAAAAAAGCTTATTGATGTGATGGATACCACTTTTAGAGACGGTTTTCAGTCGGTTTTCGGTGCAAGAGTATTGCTAGAAGATTTTATAAACGCGGTTAGCGTAGCAAAAGATGCCGGTATAAGCCACTTTGAATTTGGTGGCGGAGCTAGATTTCAAAGCCCGTTTTTCTATCTAAATGAAAACGCTTTCGATATGATGGATAAGTTTAGGGAAGCTGTCGGCAAAGAGGCAAATCTCCAAACACTTGCAAGAGGCGTCAATACCGTGATGTTGGATACCGCAAGTAGCGAGATGATAGATTTGCACGCAAAACTTTTTAAAAAGCACGGTACAACCACCATTAGAAATTTTGACGCTCTAAACGATGTGGAAAATCTCAAATATAGCGGAGAGTGTATTAAAAAGCACGGTTTAAAACACGAAGTGGTCGTAACGATGATGGAGTTACCTCCCGGATGTAAAGGCGCTCATGACGTGGCTTTTTATGAAAAGGTTTTAAGAAATATCCTAGATAGCGGTATTGAGTACGATAGCGTATGTTTTAAAGACGCAAGCGGTACTTCAAATCCTAAAAAAGTCTACGAAACTATCAAAATGGCAAAGAGACTTTTGCCCGAGAATGTGCATGTCAGACTTCATACGCACGAGACGGCGGGAGTTAGCGTAGCTTGTTATCTTGCCGCGCTTGATGCTGGTGCTGATGGTATCGATTTGGCGGCTAGTCCGGTTAGCGGCGGTACTTCTCAGCCGGATATATTGACTATGTTGCACGCTACAAAAGGTACGGATTATGACCTTGGCGGTCTTGATATCGAAAAAATCTTAAAATATGAAACATTTTTAAAAGAGGAGTTAAAAGATTATTTTATCCCGCCGGAGGCTACGGCGGTATCACCTATCATACCTTTTTCTCCTATGCCGGGCGGTGCGTTGACGGCAAATACTCAAATGATGAGAGATAACAATATCTTAGATAAATTTCCCGAAGTTATAGCGGCTATGAGAGAAGTTGTCGAAAAGGGCGGTTACGGTACCAGCGTTACCCCTGTGAGTCAGTTTTATTTTCAGCAAGCTTTTAACAACGTCATGTTCGGTCCTTGGAAAAAGATAGCCGAGGGTTACGGAAGGATGGTGCTTGGATATTTCGGAAGAACTCCTGTGAAACCTAGCGAGGATGTGATAAAGCTTGCAAGTGAGCAACTTAAACTCGAGCCTACTACTAAAACGGCTCTTGAGCTTGCAAATGAAGATCCTAAAAAAACCAGAGAATATTTTGTGAAGATGCTTGAAGATGAGGGCATAGAGACAACAGAAGAAAATATCTTCATAGCGGCCGCTTGTAAAGAGAAAGGTATCGCTTTCTTAAAGGGTGAAGCTAAGATTAATGTTAGAAAATTATCTCAAATGCAAAACGAGACTCAAAAATCAAATAAAGGCGATAAAAAAATGAGTGGAAATTATACGGTTGTAGTAAACGGTAAAAAATATAGCGTTCAGGTTGCGGAAGGCAGTGATGCCGATATAAAAATTGAGCCGAAAAAAGAGAAGGCTCCTTCAAAACCTCAACCGCAAGTTGCAAATTCTGCTGGCGGAGAAGAGGTTTTGGCGACGCTTCCGGGAACTGTCTTTAAGATAGTCGCAAATGAGGGCGATAAGGTCAAGAAAGATGATGTCGTGCTAATTCTTGAGGCGATGAAGATGGAGATTGAGGTCGTAGCGCCTAAAGACGGCGTTATATCATCGATAAACGTATCTCAGGGAGATAGTGTAGAAAACGGTCAGCTCCTTTTCGTTATATAAAGGACTTATGTCATGAAAAAGATATTACATCTGTTATTTGTTGCGACGATAATGTTTTCGGCTGTAAATCTGTTTGCTAGTGGCGGTGGAGAAACGCAAGCGAAAGCTCAAGGCGAAATCAAACACGAACACTACTCCAAAGAGTACAAGTCGGTTTCCGTCGCTCAACTTTTTAAAAATTTTTATAAAACTACGGGGATTTACGCATTTTTAAATCCCAAAGAGGGTGCGAAAAACGCTCTTGGCGAGCCTCTTAGCAAATTTGCTCAAAGCTGGGGCAGGATAATTATGATATTTATCACGTTTTTGCTATTTTATCTCGCTATCGCAAAAGGTTTTGAGCCTCTTTTATTGCTCCCCATAGCGTTTGGTGGACTGATGGCGAATATTCCCCTCGCAAATATCATAGGTCATGACGGATTTATAGGTATTATATTTGATGCCGGTATAAAAAACGAGCTTTTTCCTTTGATTATATTTATGGGTGTCGGAGCGCTGACGGATTTTGGTCCGTTGCTTGCCAATCCTAAAACGGCGCTTTTGGGTGCGGCGGCACAATTTGGAATATTCGGCTCTTTGGTTGGAGCATTACTGCTTAGTCAATACACTCCGTTTTTTGATTTTAGTTTGAAGGATGCTTCGGCCATCTCCATCATCGGTGGAGCGGACGGTCCTACTTCCATATTTGTTGCTTCAAAACTAGCACCGGATCTTATGGGTGCTATTGCGGTTGCGGCTTACTCTTATATGGCTCTTGTACCTATCATTCAACCTCCTATAATGAGATTTTTTACAACAAAAGAGGAGAGAAGGATAAAGATGAAGCAGCTAAGAGAGGTTAGCAAGCTTGAAAAGTTGATGTTTCCGTTGACCGTTTTGATACTCTCAATCTTGATATTGCCCGAGTCCACACCTTTGATAGGAGCGTTAACTTTCGGTAATTTCGCTAAAGTTTCGGGGGTTGTCGATAGACTTTCAAATACGATGCAAAATTCATTGATAAATATCGTAACGATCTTTTTAGGTCTAGGAGTAGGCTCTAAACTTGCTGCTGAAAAGTTTTTGGTAGCGGATACTTTAGGGATACTCGCTATCGGGCTTGTGGCGTTTGCCATAGGAACAGCCGCGGGAGTTATTATGGCTAAGATTATGAATAAATTTTCAAAAGACCCAATCAATCCTCTTATCGGTTCGGCTGGAGTTAGCGCCGTGCCGATGGCTGCAAGGGTTTCCAATAAAGTCGGAATGGATGAGGATAAATCAAATATGCTTTTGATGCATGCGATGGGACCAAATGTTGCCGGAGTTATAGGCTCGGCTGTGGCGGCGGGTGTACTGCTGTCGATATTTAAGTAAAGGAGTTTTTTAAAATGTCAGTTATTGATGAACTGGGGGAAGTTGGAGTAAAAAATGTCAAAAAGGTGCATCACAATATAGGATATGATGAGCTTTTTGACCTTGAATTGAAAAATAAAGAGGGTCGTGTAACTGACAATGGTACTATGAGTGTTGATACCGGTGTTTTTACCGGTAGAAGTCCTAAAGATAAATATTTTGTTGATCAGCCGCCTTCAAATAAATATATAGCTTGGGGAGATATAAATCACCCGATTTCAAAAGAGATTTTTGACGAACTTTTTGAAAAAGCCAAAGAGCAACTCTCCGGCAAGGAGCTTTTTGTACAAGACGCTTTTTGCGGCGCTAGCGAAAATAGTAAAAAAAGTATAAGAGTTATTGCCGAAGTGGCTTGGCAAGCACATTTTGTCAAAAATATGTTCATAACTCCCACGGATGAGGAGCTTAAGAGTTTTAAGCCGGATTTTACGCTTTTTGTGGCTAGTAAAACTACAAATGAAAAGTGGAAAGAGCAAGGTTTGAACTCCGAAGTATTTGTTGTTTTCAATATTGAAGAAAATGTTGCCGTCATCGGCGGTACTTGGTATGGAGGAGAGATAAAAAAAGGTGTCTTTTCTATGATGAACTACTGGCTTCCTCTTGAAGGAAAGCTCGGTATGCACTGTTCGGCAAATGTTGGAAAAGATGATGATGTGGCTCTATTTTTCGGGCTAAGCGGAACGGGAAAAACGACTCTTTCGACAGATCCAAATCGTGCTTTGATAGGCGATGATGAGCATGGCTGGGACGATGAGGGTGTATTTAACTTCGAGGGTGGTTGCTACGCAAAAGTTATCAACCTTGACCCTGAGAGCGAACCTGAGATATATGCGGCTATAAAGAGAAACGCTTTACTTGAAAATGTGGTTTTGGATGAAAACGGTAAAGTTGATTACTCCGATAAGTCAAAAACGGAAAATACGAGAGTTTCATATCCGATAGAGCATATCAAAAACCATAGAGAGAGTTTAAGAGCGGGACATCCTAAAAATATCATCTTTTTGACCGCTGATGCTTTTGGAGTTTTACCTCCAGTTAGCAAACTAACAAAAGAGCAAGCTATGTATTACTTTTTGAGCGGATATACGGCAAAAGTAGCGGGAACCGAAAGAGGTATCACCGAGCCCGTAGCTACATTTAGCTCATGTTTTGGAGAGCCGTTTTTACCGCTTCATCCGACAGTTTACGCAAAACTCCTCGGAGAGAAGATAGATAAGCATGAAGTAAACGTTTTCTTGGTAAATACGGGCTGGAGCGGCGGAAGCTACGGTGTGGGCAAAAGGATGAGTATAAAGGCTACAAGAAGTTGTATCAATGCTATACTTGACGGTAGTATCAACGATAGCGAATTTGAAACTATAGAAGTTTTTAACTTGCAAGTTCCAAAAGAGTTGAAGGGTGTAGATAGCAAGATTCTAAATCCTAGAAACACTTGGGAAGATAAAGAGGCTTACGATAAAACTAGAGATAAACTCGCTAAAATGTTCGTAGAAAACTTTAAAAAATATACAAAAAACGGTGCGGAGTACGACTACTCTTCAGCCGGACCGAAACTATAAAAATTTTAGCGGATATAAAGAGTTACTTTGTATCCGCTTTTAATATCTATGCAACTTTTTTATAAAAACCATTTTTAAAGTAAAGCATATTATATTGTTTATAGGTTATTCAGTAAAATTTATGTAAAATAGCCAAATTTTATTTATTGAAAGGATCTCTCTTGGGAAAAGTTGCATCTGGAAAAATAAAAGGCTCAAGCTCTAAGCTACTTGATGAATTTAATGCTTCAATATCTTTTGATAAAGAGTTGTATAAAGAAGATATCACCGGTTCGATAGCTCATGTTCAGATGCTTTATAGACAGGGTATTATCGATAAAAGTAGCAAAGATAAGATTATAAGAGGGTTGGATTATATAAAAAAGGAGATCGAGGACGGTTTTTATAGATTTGATATAAAAGATGAAGATATTCATATGTCTATAGAAAATAGGCTAACCGAACTTATAGGCGATGATGCGAAAAAGATGCATACCGCAAGAAGCAGAAACGACCAAGTGGCTCTTGATTTTAGGATGTATGTCAGAAGAAAAAATAGAGATTTAGTAGAACTTTTGATAAGTTTAGAGAGTGTTTTGATAAAGATAGCAAAAGAAAATACCGATACTTTGCTTCCGGGAATGACCCATCTGCAACACGCACAGCCTATAAATTTTGCGTATCACATACTCGCATACGCGTCTATGTTTAAAAGAGACTATGAAAGATTTAATACCTGTTATACCAGAAACAATATATCTCCTATCGGATGTGCCGCTTTGGCGGGTACGCCGTATCCAACCGATAGAGAGTATGAAGCAAAGATATTGGGCTTTAAGGGCGTAAGTATAAATTGTCTCGATACGGTAAGCGATAGGGATTTTGCTCTTGAATTGCTTTTTAATATCTCCGTATTGATGATGCATATCTCAAGGCTTTCGGAAGAGTTAATACTTTGGAGTAGTAGTGAATTCGGTTTTATAGAGCTTAGTGACGAATACTCTACCAGTAGCTCCATCATGCCCCAAAAGAAAAATCCCGATGTCCCGGAACTTTTAAGAGGGAAAACGGGAAGGGTTTACGGCAATCTTATAGCTCTTTTGACCGTCCTTAAAGGGTTGCCTTTGGCTTACAATAAAGATATGCAAGAAGATAAAGAGGGAGTTTTTGATAGTTCTAAAACCGCCGAAATATCTTTGAAGATATTGACAAAAGTTTTAGAAACTATGAGTATTAACAAAGAAGCTATGAAAAAGGCTACTAAAAAAGGTCATCTAAGCGCAACCGATTTGGCGGATTATTTGACTACGAAATGCGGTTATACATTTAGAGATGCCTATAAACTCACGGGTGAGATAGTAGGATATGCCGATGAGATAGGCAAAGACGTGAGTGAATTAAGCGTGGAAGAGTTAAGAAGATTTGAACCCGATATCAAAAAAGACGTAGAATCCGTGATACAGCTTGAAAACTCTATGAATGCTAGAAATTCTCAAGGAGGCACATCTACAGAGGAGACTAAAAAACAGATAGAGTATTTTGAAAAGTGGATAGAGTCTTTAGGAGAGAGATTGTGATACTCGTAACGGGAGGGGCGGGCTATATAGGTTCTCATACGATAGTTTTGCTTTTACAAGCCGGTTACGAAGTGGTCGTCGTGGATAATTTTTCAAATTCATCAGCAAAGAGTATCGAAAGGGTTGAAAAGATTACGGGTAAAGAAGTTAAAGTTTTTGATGTCGATATAAGAGATAAAAAATCTTTAAGAGAGATTTTTGATATGTACGATATCGATGCCGTAATTCATTTTGCGGGGTTGAAAGCCGTAGGAGAGTCGGTTGAAAAACCTCTTGAATATTATGACAACAATGTAGGCGGTACGATATCTCTTTGCAAAGTGATGAGTGAAAAAGGGTGTAAAAAGATAGTCTTTAGTTCGTCGGCAACCGTTTACGGAGACCCTAAAAGCGTTCCTATAAAAGAGGATTTTCCGCTAAGCGCTACCAACCCTTACGGAAGAAGCAAGCTTTTTATAGAGGAGATATTGAGAGATTTATATATTTCGGATAATAGCTGGAAGATAGTTTTGCTTAGATATTTTAATCCGGTAGGAGCGCATGAATCGGGTCTTATCGGTGAGGACCCAAGCGGTATCCCCAATAATCTTATGCCTTTTATTTCGCAAGTAGCCGTGGGTAAAAGAGAGTATTTAAATATTTTCGGAGGAGATTATCCTACTGCTGACGGCACGGGAGTTAGAGATTATATCCATGTGATGGATTTAGCGGAAGGTCACCTAAAAGCGTTAGAGCGCATAGATACTTTTGATAAAGTGGAGACTATCAATCTTGGAACGGGAAGAGGGTATTCGGTTTTGGATATGGTAAAGGCTTTCAAAAAGGCTTCCTCCAGAAAGATAGCTTATAAGATAACCGATAGAAGAGCGGGGGATATAGCCGTTTGTTATGCCGACCCTTCAAAAGCGAAAGAGTTGCTAGACTGGGAAGCAAAATTTGGCATAGAAAAAATGTGTGAAGACTCTTGGAGATGGCAGTCGAAAAATCCCAACGGCTACTCTTAATTTATCATATAAACAAAAAGCATCACATAGGGCACAAAGACTAGAGACGATATGAAGACCAAAGAGGTGACGATTTGGGGTTTGCAGTCAAATAGGCTCGCTAAAGATATGTTTGTTATTGCAAGAGGTACAATCAACTCTAAAATCAAACTATGAAAGGCTATGGGAGGTAGAGTAACAAAACTCAATACCGCATAAGCCGTAAGCGGTATGAGAATAAACTTGATAGAGAGCACCGTGTTTAATATAGGCAAATCAATCTTTGTTATTTTAGTCTTATATAAAAAAGCGCCGAATATTATCAACTGTAAAACTATCGATGCGTAAGCTCCCATCTTTAACGCTTTAAATAGCGGTGCGGATAAGCTTATATTTGAAATATTTAGTGTTATAGCCGTTATCGAAGCCCAGATGATGGGCATTTTGAAAACATTGATAAAAGATTTAAGTATGCCGAACGAGCCTCTTGAGTAGATATAAACTCCTACGGTATATACAAAGACCATGCTAACGGTATTTATCAGGCTTGTATAGATGACCGAGTGTTGAGAAAAGAGAGTGATGCCTATAGGTATGCCGATACTGCCCGTTATACCCGTAACGCTCGCCATAGAGACAATCGAAACATCTTTTTTATCCTTGAAAAATCTTTTGGCGATAAAAAGGGCTATAAAAAAGCTTATAAATGTGATAAAAAGGTATAATAGAGGGACTTGAACGACGCTTAAATCTATCTTTTTACTCATCAAGCCCCAAAATGCCAGCATAGGAAGTAGAAAGTATATATTTAGTTTTACTATACCCTTTTCGTTAAATTCATCCTTTATCCTCATCTTTGCAACATATCCGATAGCGATAAAAAGATAGATAATCGCTATCGAAAGAATATGGTGCAAGATTCGACTCTATAGATATTTTTTGCTTTCATCGGGTGCGAGTTGAGGCCAAGTGAGTTTTGTGCCTCCGAGTATATGAAAATGAAGATGCATTACCTCTTGTCCGCCGTCATCCCCGTTATTGACTATGAGTCTATATCCTCTTTTATCCAACTCAAGAGTTTTGGCTATCTCTTGGATAAAAGGAGTTATTTTAGCCATCATTTCCGGAGTGGTGTCTTGGAATTTTTCAACATGCTCTTTCGGAATAACGAGTATATGAATGGGGGCTTTGGGATTTATATCGTGAAACGCTAAAAATTCATCGTTTTCATAGACTTTGTTGCAAGGTATTTCGCCTTTTACTATTTGACAAAATATACACATATTTTCTCCCTTTTTGTTTTCTTTATTTGCTACTTTGTTGATTATTATATCATAATATTACCAAACAAAACGATGAATATTTGCTAAAAATTTCGATTTACTAAAATTTAATATATTTTAGGATAAAATATCTCCTCTATTAAAATACCAAAAAGGTAAAGTAGTTTGAAAAAGTATATACAAAAGATAAAATCCGCTACGGATTTAAACGAGCTTGAAAAGCTTAGGGTTGAGATTTTCGGCAAGAAAGGGATTCTCGCTTCCTCGTTTGCTAAGTTAAAGACATTAGCCGATGCCGAAAAGAAAGAGTTTGCGAAAGAGTTAAATCTCTATAAGACTAAGTTGAACGAATTGCTGCAAGAGAAGAAAGAGGCTCTTGCCGAAAAAGAGACTAAAGAGCTTATGAAAAAAGACGGCGTTGACGTGACGCTGTTTGACGCGGCTTGCGAAAACGGCGCTTTGCATCCCGTTCAAGCCACTATGGATAAAATGATCGAATACTTTTTCGGCTTGAATTTTGAGATACAAGAGGGTCCTTTGGTGGAGGATGATTTTCACA
>JAADDL010000029.1 GCA_013153915.1 Campylobacterota bacterium | reverse complement strand
GGGATAAAAAGTATGTGAGAGTTTCCCATACCTCCCCAAAGTATCAAAAGAGCGGTAAAGGCTAACACCTTTGGAGATATACCCTTTAATTTAGGACCGACTCTCAAAACGGGGTCTTTATAAAAATACATAACCGCTATAAGTTTAAAGTAGTAGTAGATAGAGATAAAAGTCGCCAAAACTCCGACTATCGCTAACATATAGTTATGAGCCTCGATGGCAGTGGTAAAGATATAAAATTTACCCATAAATCCGATAGTCCCCGGGATACCCGCCAGCGAAAACATAAAGATAGTCATCATAGCCGCCATATACGGATGAGACTTTCCAAAACCCTTAAAGTCGTCATATGTCACCCTTACTCTCTCATCCGAAGTGATATACGAAAGCAGTCCGAATGAGCCTATAGCGGACAAAAAGTATGCCACAAGATAAAATATGATAGAAGTCGTAGCCGCCACTCCAACCTCTTGGATAGATGAAACCGCTATCATCATATAGCCCGTATGAACGATACTCGAACTAGCCAACAATCTTTTTATATTTGTTTGAGCCGTAGCCAAAAACGTGCCGAAAGCTATCGTGAGTATAGTCACCCAGTAAAAAAGATTGTGCCAAATATATGAAATACTATCGAAATCCACCACCAAAAGTCTTATCAAAAAACCGAAAATCGCTATCTTGAAAGTTGCCGCCATAAATCCGCTCACGGGCAGCGGCGCTCCGCCGTAAACATCCAAAGTCCAAGAGTGAAAAGGAAAAGCGGAGATTTTGAAAAAGACAAGTACCGTTATAGCCATACCGCCTACAAATACCGGCAAAAGATTGTCCGTTTGATGAGCGGAAAGAAACGCTCCGACATCGCCCAAGACCGTAGTGCCGGTTTGAGCGTATATCAAAACGACACCCAAAAGATAAAAAGCTCCCGCAAAAGCTCCAAGTACCATGTATTTATAAGCCGCCTCTACCCGTCTATTGTTAGCCCTATTAAAGCCGGTCATAACATAAATGCTTAAAGACGCTATCTCTAACGAAATAAAAATCGTAATAAGCTCGTTAGAGTGCATAAGCATACTCATACCGAAAATCGCAAACAAAAGCAACGCAAAAAATTCTCCCCTAAAATAGTCCCTTCTCTCAAAATAGTGTTTACCCACAAGCATCGTAAAAATCCCTCCCGCAATAAACAAAAGAGAGAAATATGACGCAAAAGTATCGGATAGAAACATTTTGTGAAATAGAGAGGGAAATAGCTTATACGAATAGACACCGTTTAGGTTGGCAACCTGCAAAAAAGCCGACACTATCAAAAAGCCCATACTGATATAAGCGAAAATCTTTATCTTAATATGTTTAAAACCGCTTAAAATCATCAAAACGATACCGCCCAAACAAAGAGAAATCTCAGGCAAAAGGTGTTGCAAATACAAAATATTCATACTACACCCCCACCTTTAAAATATCGTGTAAATAGTAGTATATCGTAGGCTCTATCTTTACCGTAAAGATATCGGGGTACACGCCCATAACCACTATGATGATAACGATAGGCAATAGCCCTATCGCCTCGTAAAGCTTTAAATCCTCCATATTTGAAGTGTCGTTTTTAGTATCTTGCAAAATAGCTCTTTGAAACATCCAAAACATAAAAGACGCCGCCACTATCACGGTAGTAGCGGAAACAAAACCCATAGAAAAAGACCTCTTAAATATACCGAGCACTATCATAAACTCCGCCACAAATCCGTTGGTACCCGGAAGTCCCACGATACTAAGTAGCATAACGGCAAAAAATATAGTAAACAAAGGAGCTTTTTGCGCTATGCCTCCTAATTTATCTATCTTGAAAGTTCCGATATAAGTTCTAAACTTTCCCGCCAACAAAAATATTCCGCCCGTAGCCATAGCGTGGGCTATGATGAGAAATAAAGCTCCCAGCATCGCATATTCGTTGAGAGCGAAAATACCCGCCACGATAAAACCCAAATGCGATGCCGAAGAGTAGGCAAACATCTTTTTTAAATCATCCTGCATCAAAGCCGCTATACCGAAATATACCAAGTCAAAAAGTCCAAGCCAAACAAATAGTGACGAATACTCTTTGAAAAGTTCGGGAAATATAGGCATAACAAATCTAATAACTCCGTAAACTCCGAGTTTTGCCATAAAAGAGGAGAGCAAAAAGACTCCTCCCGTGGGAGCGTTTTTATAAGTCTCAAGAAGCCAGCCGTGAAAAGGAAAAAGCGGTATTTTTACGGCAAAAGCCAACATAAAAGCCCAAAATAGCCAAAATTTTTCCGTAGGAGAAAGTATGGTAATCTTTGCTATATCAATAAGCTGAAAACTCCAAAGATCAAATTCGTTGTGAAAAGAGATACCTAGATAAAGTATGGCTATAAGCATAAACAAGGAGCCGCTTATCGTGTATATGGTAAATTTTAGCGTAGAAAAGACCTTTTCCCCATGTCCGAACATTCCGATAATCAAAAAAACGGGCAACACCATAGTTTCCCAAAAAAAGTAAAATAGCATCAAATCCAATGAAAATAATGTCCCAAGCATTCCGCTTTCGATAAGCATCATGCTTATCCAGTAGCCCTTTGTCCTCCCTTCCCACAAAAGAAGATAGCCAAACGGCACCAAGACGGCTATAAGTATCAAAATAACCAAAGAAAAACCGTCAATCCCCACATAGTAGCTTATCCCGTAACTCTCTATCCAAGGATGGTATTCGATAAACTGCATATATGAAACCGGTCGAAAATCCAAAAAGAGTTTAGCCGACAGCAAAAGAACGACGATACCGGTAAAAAAAGCAAAGTTTCTAGTGGTCTTGGCGTCCACTTTCAAAACCATCAAAACAAATGCCGCTACCATCGGAGTAAAGATAATATAACTCAATATTCCTATATCCATATCTCACCCCGCCACATACAAAAGATAGGTAAAAAACACGCTTACTCCAAGAAGCATATAAAACGCGTAAGTTCTTACATTTCCGTTTTGAGAAACGGAAATCAACTCGCTAAATCTATAAAAGTATTTAGCCGCCGCCATAACTCCGCCGTCTATAAATCTTTTGTCGATATTTTGAGATATAAAAAGACTCAATCTTTGTAGATTTTTGATAAAAACTCTATCGTAAATCTCATCTATATAAAATTTGTTATATATAACTCCCCTCAATTCGCCTTGATTTTTAGCATCGGTTTTGACAAATTTCAAATATGCCGTTCCTATGCCCGTTAGTACTACCGCCGTATTTAAAACTATCAAATACATCTGCGTAGTAAAAGAGACTTCATATCCGTTTTCTCCAAGATAAGAGAGCCACTTTTGCACAAAACCGTTTTCTCCAATGCCTACAAATCCCGCCGTTGCCGAACCTATCGCCAAAACAACAAGAGGATATAAGACAAATTTACTCAATTTTTCACATCTATTTACTCTTTTGTCGCTCTTTTTGGATATAAAGACCGTAAAAAACAGCCTAAACATATAATAAGCGGTCAAACCCGCGGTAAACAACTCAACCGCCCACAAGGCGTAATGTCCGCTTTCAAAAGCGCCAAGCAGTATCTCGTCTTTACTAAAAAATCCCGAAAACGGAAATATACCGCATATCGCCAAAGTAGCTACCAAAAAAGTATAATAAACAGTTTTTGAACCGTTTTTCATATCTCCCATCTTAAATATATCTTGTTCATGATGAAGTTGAAGTATCACCGCACCCGCTCCCATAAAAAGCAACGCTTTGAAAAACGCATGGGTAAAGACATGAAAAAGTCCCGCCGAGTAAAAACCGAGTCCCACGGCAACAAACATATAGCCTAGCTGAGATATGGTAGAGTATGCCAATATCTTTTTGATATCCCTTTGTTTCATAGCTATCAAAGCGGCAAAAAGGGATGATGCCGCACCGATAAACGCTATAAACTCTCCTACATTAGGGGTCAATTCGTATAAAAAGTGAAATCTTGAGACCATATAGACTCCCGCCGTCACCATTGTAGCCGCATGTATGAGAGCCGAGACGGGAGTCGGACCCGCCATGGCATCGGGAAGCCACACATAAAGAGGTATTTGAGCCGATTTTCCCATAGCTCCTACAAAAAGCAAAAATGCGATAAGAGGCAACATCAAAGTAGGCACTTTATCTATATGTGAACCTAAAGATAAAAAGTCAAATCCGTACTTTCCTATATATAAAAATAGCAAAGAGAGTCCCGAAACAAAACCGAAATCCCCAATACGATTTGCTATAAAAGCTTTATTTGCCGCCTTCACATTGTCGGCGTCTTTATAATAAAAACCGATAAGAAGATATGAACAAAGCCCGACCCCTTCCCATCCGAAAAACATAAATACGGGATTGTCCGCCAAAACAAGCACAAGCATCATGCCTAAAAAGAGGTTGAAATATGCGAAAAATTTACCGTATCCTTTATCGCCCTTCATGTAACCTACGGCGTATATATGTATCATCCAACCGATAAAAGTGATAAAAAGAATCATAAAGATAGACAAACGGTCTGCGAGAAAAGCTATATTTACGTCAAAATCACCTATTTTTAGCCACTTAAAAGCGATATAACTTATCTTTGTTTGATTTTTCACCGTCATATACAAAAAGAGCATCAGCGAAAAAACAAAGCTAACAAACGGCGTAAAGATAGCTATCATGGTAAAATATCTCTCTTTTATCTTTGTGATTTTAATATGACTAAGATAGAGTGCGCCGAGTAAAAGCGAGCCTATCAAAGGAGATAAAACTACCCACAAAACCAAGCTACTCATGATGTTTATCCCTATTTTGCGATAAAGAGGTAAACTTGTCGGTATCCACGCAACCCTTTCTTTTATACATCAACACCACAAGAGACAAAAATAGCGCAGCTTCCGCGGCGCATACGGCAACTACCATCATAGCTAAAATCTGTCCGTTTAAAGAGGCGAAATATCTTGATAGAGTGATAAGCATAAGATTTATAGCGTTCAACATCAACTCCAAAGAGATGTAAATAACAAATATATTTCGCCTTGAGATAACTCCCGCTATACCCACGGAAAAGAGCAATATCGCAACTATCATCAAAGAGTTAAACGAAAAAGGCATCAAATCCTCCTCTTTGCGAATACGATAGCTCCCACGAGCGAAACTATAAGAAGTATCGAAACCAGCTCGAAAGGTAAAATCCAATCGTTATACAAAACCGTCCCCACCTCTTTAAGAGAACCGAAACCCTCCTTTACGACACCAAAATCCCCTCTATCTAAAGCCGATACAGCCTTTATAAATACAAAATCTATAGGCAAAATAAACAGTAAACTAACGATAAAATATCTTTTTTTGTTCGGCTCTTTAGGTAAATTCTCCTCTTTTAGATTTAAAAACATAATAACCAACAAAATAAGAGTCAAAATCGCACCCACATAGACTATAATCTGTATCAAAAATAAAAAAGAGGCGCTTAGCAAAGCGAATATACCCGCCAAAGAAAGCAAAGTTATCATAAACCCGAGCGCACTATTGATGGTCTCTTTTGAGTAAACGGCAAAGACGGCACTAGCAAGCGCACAAAGCGATAACATATCAAAAACTATCTCAACCATCGTTTCTCTTTGCTAAATCGTTATGGGATAAAAGCCTATCTTTATCCAGTATAAAATCCTCTCTTTTTCCGCCTATAAAACTAAAGATACCGCTATCCATCCTGATAGCGTCTTTAGGGCAAGCCTCTACGCACCCTCCGCAAAATACGCACTCTAAAAGGTCTATTTCAAATCTATCGGGCTCTTTTTCGATATCACCGTTTTCTCTCTCTTTGGCAACGATAAAAATGCACTCCGAAGGACAAGCCGTAGCGCACATAAAACAAGCTACGCACTTTACGCTACCGTCATCCGCACGCATCAGCCTATGAACACCTCTATAGTTTTTCGTGATATCTTTCGGAGACTCTTCGGGATACCATACGACCTTTAGATTGTCGGTATCTTTTAGATTTTTAATAAAATGGGAAAATGTTACCCCCATACCGCTAAAAATAGCGGGCAAATACAGCCTCTCCTTTAAGCTATCTCCTCCTCTTTTTATCTTTTTTATCTTTATTTCGCCCATTTTACGCACCCAAATAGACTACCGCCAACGCGGTTACAAAAACATTCGCCATGGATATCGGCAAAAGATATTTCCAACACAACATCTGAAGCTGGTCGTATCTAAATCTAGGAAGAGTCCATCTAACCCAAATATAGACCAAATTCATCATAAAAAGCTTTGTTACGAATACTCCAAACTGAAATATAACACCCATTACGGAAGCCGAATAGACACTATTGTTTAAAACGCCAAAATACAATAGCGCTAGGATTATCGCTATATTTAAAGCTATAACAACTTTTTTTATAACGGCACTTTCTTTATTTCTAATATCGCTCTTTTTTTTCCATCTATTATTTTTATACATCCACTTTACGAAAAAATAGCTTGACAAAGGTAGCAGTATCAAAAGCGCGATACTAAAAAATTCTATATGCCCTCTTAGATATTCGCTAGAGAGCCAAGGCAGATTGTAACCTCCGAAAAACATCGTCACTATGACGGCACTCGATACGCTCATCGCCACATACTCTCCTACAAAAAAGAGTCCGAACTTCATCGCTCCGTATTCGGTATGGTAGCCTCCCACTATCTCACTTTCACCTTCGGCAAGATCAAAAGGCGTACGATTTGCCTCGGCAAACGCCGCTACTATAAAGACTATCGCCGCCAAAGGTTGCAAAAAAATCCCCCAAGAGGGCAAAAAACCGAAAATCGTTCCGCTTTGCTTCGCCACCATATCGTTCAAATCGATACTTCCGTAAACTATCAGCATAGCAATAACGCTAAGAGCCATCACGGGCTCATAACTTATGGTCGATGCACTTGCTCTTAGACCTCCTAAAAGACTATATTTATTGTCGCTACTCCAGCCTGCTAAGATGATGCCGTACACGCTAAGACCCGCAAAAGCCAAAAACCAAACGATACCTAAAGAGACGGGCAAAGCTTGAAACGAGTATGTAACCCCGTCCAACACTATCTTATCGGCAAAAGGTATCACGCTAAAGGTTAGCAAAGAAGCAAAAAGTATAATTGTCGGGGCAAGAGAGAAGTAGAACTTATATTTTATATGAGAGGGGACTATGTCCTCTTTAAAGACAAGCTTTAACATATCGGCAAACGACTGGATAAGCCCTCCGAGCCTAAAACCCGCTATATGACATCTATTTGGACCCGACCTATCTTGGATAAAACCCGCAACCCTTCTTTCCAGCCAAACAAGCACGGGCACTCCGCCTAAAGCCAACAGCACCACTATAAGTATATTTAAAACGGTTACGAAAACCAAAGATAAACTCATACTTTCGCCTCTATCTTATAGCCTTGCTCTCCCACAAGACTTATATCCAAGCCTTTTAACTCTTTTATGTCGCTTAAATACTCTTTCCAAACTCCGTTTTCGTCAAAATGCCTCTTTTCAATACGCGCCAACAACTCTATCAAAGTGAGGGGCTGGATATCTTTTGATATGATTTTTTCACTTTTTTGCAATATCCAATCACAATTTATATATGTCCCGTTTTTCTCATAAACCGATGCTATGGGGATATTTAGATAAAAATCGGCTATATCTTTATCGGTTGTAGTGAAGTTTATCACTTTTTTTAAGCTAAATTTCTCTTTTAAATGTTGAAAGTTAAACAAAACCGCATATTCGTATCTTGATAAAACCTCATCCGTATCGTCAACGATATCGATACCCAAAAGTTTTATAGCGTTGATGTTTGACGCCTTTTCTCTTTTTTTCAAAAGTTTATCCTCAAAAGCATCATCCGTATATACATCCAAAAAAGCTACAAGCTTAACCTCTTCTTTGTCCGATAGTGCTTTGATATACGCCAACTCCTCCAAGCTCAAAGAGGCGTCCGCCACCCATAAAACGCTTTTGGCAAAAATATTTTCACACTCTTTGAGAGCTGTTTTTATATCTATGGTTTGATTATTTAATAGGGCTTGATATAGCCTATTTTCATTCTCTTTTTTATAGCTATATCTACCGTAATCACACATAAAAAAGCCGTTTACTTTGTCGTTTCTTCTTGGCTTAAATCTATATATAGTATCGTCTTGATGTTTATTTTTATCATGGTCTACCCATATATTGCAACCCCTTGAACAACCCGTGCATATACCTTTGCTACGAGTAAGAAACCAGACTCTTTTTTTAAATCTAAAGTCCCTATCCGTTAAAGCCCCAACGGGACACAAATCCACCACATTGCCCGTATAACCGTTTTCAAATCTGCTTCCGGGAAATGTAGTTATCACGGAACGGTCGCTTCTTTTTTCGACTATCAAATCGTTGGTTTTGGTGTATATTTGAGTAAACCTAACACATCTTTTACAAAGCACACATCTTTCTTGGTCCAGCATTATCTCGCTACCCAAGTGGATATGTTTTTTCGCCTTTACCTTCGGAACATCCAGTCTGCTATCGTAAAGCCCGACATCCATATAATAATCTTGAAGTTTGCACTCTCCGGCTTGGTCGCATACGGGACAATCGACAGGATGATTTACGAGTTCAAGCTCTAAGATGCCTCTTTTGGTCTTTTCTATCTTTTCACCCTTGGTTCTTACCACCATACCGTCTTTTACGGGCGTATCGCAAGCTATTTGAGGTCTTTTTTGCCCCTCTATCTCCACCATGCACATTCTACAGTTGCCGTCTTTTCCCAAAGATTCATGGTAGCAAAAATGAGGTATCGATATGCCGTTTTGAAGCATGATTTCTATCAGCAACTCTCCCTCTTTGACTTCAAACTCTCTATCGTCTATTAAAATCTTTGGCATAAAAAACCTTGTGTAAGATAACTTTTGTTTATCATGCATAATTTTACTATCTAGGAACTTTAACAAAGCTGTTATTTTTCTTAAATTTTTATTAAAATTTAATCATTTAATATATATGTATTTAATCGAAAATAAATGTAATAAGTTGTAAAATAATTTTATAAAAGAGTATCGGGAGTAGACATGAAAAAGATAGAAGCTATCATCAAACCTTTTAAACTTGAAGATGTAAAAGACGCCTTAAGCGAAGTGGAAGTAAGCGGAATGACCGTAAGTGAAGTAAAGGGCTACGGAAGACAGCAAGGACATAGCGAACTATATAGAGGCGCCGAATATGTTGTGGATTTTTTGCCGAAGATAAAGATAGAGATAGTAGTCAAAGACGAAGATGTGGATAAAGCGGTAAACGCTATCATCAAATCAGCCAAAACGGGCAAGATAGGAGACGGCAAAATCTTCATAAGCAACATCGAAAGAGTTATCAGAATAAGAACAAACGAAGAAAACGAAGAAGCAATATAAAGGGCTATCTATTTAAGAGCTTAACGGCTACGACGGTCAAAATTGTTCCAATGAGGATGGATGGGCTTATCCGTTCTCCCAAAAAGATAGCGCTCAACAATATAGCGGAAAACGGTACGAAAAATATAAAACTGCTAACCCCGTCGGCTCCTAGCTTTTCTATACCTAAAAAATATACGGTATTTGCATAAGTTGTAGCCAAAAGCACGAGAGATCCCATATTTATCCAAAAAAGATAGTCAAAATCCCCGTATCTTATCGAACCAAAATCTACAAATAACAATCCGTCAAGCACTATCGTTATCAAATATAGATAAAAAGTAAAAACGATAGGGGAAATTTTTGTGGATTTCGAACTTACGATAGTCAATATCGGCCAAAGCAAAGACGCAAGGATAAAGTATAGATTTTGAACAACCGTAATCTCCTTGATATCAAACTTCCAAACATTAAGCATACTCATAACGCCTATCGCCCCTATAACAAGAGCGAAAACATCCATCTTTGTCATCCTCTTTTTGCCCAATATAACCAAAAGTATAAAAGTATTGATGGGCACCAAGGTAGTTACCAAAGCTCCGCCCAGTGAAGCAGTGCCGTAAGTCGTCCCGAGAAAAAAGTACCTCATATAGGCTATCAAAATCAACGAAGATACAAATACTATCGCCAAACTTCTAATATCTATCTTGAAAGACTTTTTTAAAACGATGATGATAGGCACCATTGTAAGCGCCGTAGCGCCAAATCTAAAAAATATCATATCAAAAGCGTCGATATACCTAGACAGCACCTTTGCGTTCACCCACGAAGCGCCCCAGCCTATCATAGCCAAAAAAAGAAGTATATAAAATAGTTTTTTTTCGTTTTTCATAAAGGGATTATACAGTAAAAAACGGTTTTAGTATTGTAAAATATTGCTTTTTCTCAATATATCGCTAGGCGTATAGCCGTAAATTTTTTTGAAATTTTTGATAAAATGAGATTGGTCGTAAAAACCGCTCTCAATAGCTAAAGATGAAAGGTTTACCCCCTGTTTGATAGAGGATTTGGCTAAATTTATCCTTTGCGAGACGATGTATTGATGAGGTGTTATGCCGAACTCTTTTTTAAACTCCCTTAAAAAGTGATATTTGCTTAAAGATGAGACTCTTGATAGCTCATCTATAGTGATACTTTCACTCAATCTATCGTGTATAAACTCTTTTGCTCTTTTTATGCCGCTTGATTTGTCAAAATCTTGCTCTTTGTCTTGAAAATCCGCATAATTTTTTACCAGATAAGAGAGTGCTTCTATCAACAATATCTCAACCCTCATGCTATCTTCTTTTTTAAATACCGAATCAAAAAAGATATATAATTTTCTATACAAAATCTCATCTTCGATGATTTGTCTTTTAAATACGGGGGTTCTTTTTTTAAAATATATCTCTTCATATATTTGAGAAAGTAGCTCTACGCTCGGATAAAAAGTGGTAAAACTCCACTCTTTTGATATCCCCTCATGAACTTCCGAGGGATTTATAACTCTTGTTGATTTGGTATACGATAGCTCGGCACTATTTTCTTTTATGGATTTAAACAATCCTTTATTGGTTATCCCTATAGCATAGCTATCGTGAAAATGCTTTATAAAATTTTCGTTGCTATCTACTATATTCTCAAAATATGTTCTTTTTAGCTCTTCTATCATCATAGGTTATTTTATCTTAAAATTTTGATAAATTATAGTATAATATTGCTTTTAACAAGGAGTTGTCTTGAAAAGAGTTATATATGTTTTGATAGTTGCAACTTTAGTGGTTTTTTCATATTTTGCTATATTTAATTATCTAAAAACGGGCGGAGTAAAGATACTTCAAGACACAACCGCAAAAATCCAAAAAGGCGATGAGACATATCTGCACTATAAGGTTTTAAATAATAAATTATTAAACGATTACGGATGTGACCTTCGAACCGTCATCTCAGACACCAAGATACTAAAGCCACCCAAAAAGTTAAGAAAAGGGGCAAACTCTTTTCTTCTCACAACCATCTCTCCCGATGGAGAAATAACAAATGTAGAAACAAGTAAGAACTTAAAAGAGATATTTGACAAAAACTTTATAAACAAAATAAAATCTAACAAATACGACAATACAAAAACAGCACTTATCAAAGTCACTGAAAAAATTTTGGATAGAGAGATTGAGTTTAAAAAATAGAAAAATCATATACTACATAGTTTGGGGATTTATACTGTTTTATCTATATCAAGAGTTTGCCAAAACCGACCCTTTCGGTAAAAATTCC
>JAADDL010000100.1 GCA_013153915.1 Campylobacterota bacterium | reverse complement strand
AAGTGAACTCCGCCCGCATATGTGCCTTCTGCAGCGTGTATCTCGAAAAATCTCTCAACCTCTTTAAGTATCTTGTCAAACGGTCTAGTTTTGTAGTTATTTGATGTTTTGATGGTATTTCCATGCATCGGATCTATGCTCCAAAGCACCTTTTTACCCTCTCTCTCAACCGCTTTTATGAGTTTTGGCAGATACTTTCCTATATCATCCGCACCCATCCTGACTATGACATTGAGTCTTCCCGCTTCATTTTCCGGGTTTAGGATGTCTGTTAGCTTGATAAGATCGGTCGTACTCATAGTCGGTCCAGCTTTTACGCCTATGGGGTTCTTGACGCCTCTTAAAAACTCCACATGAGCGCCGTCAACGTCTCTCGTTCTATCTCCTATCCAGAGCATATGGGCCGAACAATCGTACCAATCCCCGCTCGTGCTATCTTTTCTAGTCAAAGCTTTTTCGTAGTTTAAAAGCAGAGCTTCATGAGAGGTATAAAGTGTAGTTTGCTTGATGTTTGGCGTATTTTGAGAGTTTATCCCGCAAGCGTCCATAAACGCCAAAGCTTCCGTTATCTTATCGGTCAAGACTTTATATCTGCTATCTAGCTGATTGTCTTTGATAAAACCCAAATTCCACTTATTTATCTGATGAAGATCGGCCAAACCTCCTCTGGCAAATGCCCTTAGCAGGTTGTGGGTAGCGGCTGATTGGTTGTAGGCTCTTATCATTCTTTCGGGATCCGGAGTTCTGCCCTCTTTCGTGAAGGCTATATCGTTGATTATGTCGCCTCTATAGCTGGGTAGTTTTATACCGTCTTTCTCTTCATAGTCGCTACTTCTGGGTTTGGCGAACTGTCCCGCCATCCTGCCTACTTTTACTACCGGACAACCGCCCGAAAATGTCAATACTACCGCCATTTGAAGTATGACTTTGAAAGTATCTCTTATATTATCGGCGCTAAACTCGGCAAAACTCTCGGCACAGTCTCCGCCTTGTAGCAAAAAGGCTTTACCTTCTGTAGCCTCTTTGAGGTCTCTTTTTAAGTTTCTTACCTCTCCTGCAAAAACAAGCGGAGGAAATTTGCTAAGAGTATCTTCCACCTCTTTTAACTTTTCAGGGTCCGGGTATACCGGCTGTTGTTTTATCTCTTTATTTGTCCAACTTGATGGATTCCAATCTTTCATATCACTTTCCTAAAAATTTATTTCTTGTAAAAATACACAAATATTACTTTATATTTGGTAAATTGGTCAAAAAAAATAGAATTTTTCAGTTTTAAGTAACAATTTGTTATAATTTTTAAAAAATATATGAGGTAAAACAATGGAGCAACATCTATTATCCGCCATAATCGCTATCATGATAGTCGCTTTTTTTATGTATAAAAATATTAATAAAGTTATTTTAAAAGTGGACTCTATTGAGAGTAACTCCTTTGAATTTTATTCAAGATACGCACGCATAGTGGAGAGGTATATCAAAGAACTAGAAGAGATAGTGGATAAAAATAGCGTACTTGATAACGACAGATACCTACTATCCGACGAAACAAAAAGAGATGAAGTCAAAGAGGAGCTGTACTCTTTTATTAGAAAATTGGCGTTTTTTGAGACTCAAAAAGCAAAAGAAAAGGATAAAAAGGAGATAGAAAAAGAGTTTTTCTATATATTGTCTTCTTTGGATGAGAGTATAAAAAAGTATTTTAAAAACGGTGAGGATATAGCGGACGAACTAAGAGAAAAACTTCACGAAGAGTACCAAAAATTAAAGGATATGTATACTAAAACTTAGACTATTGGTATGGTTATTGCTTTGATATGACAAACCGAAAAAAGGCTTAAGATGAAGGTAAAACAGACAAAAAGTCAAGTAAACGTTATCATTGATAACGATATCGAGACATTTTGTTATCTAAAAGATTTAGTCGAAAAAAATCTAAAAAACAGACTCATCGGTACGGATAAAATCATAGTCTTTAACGATGTCGAGGAAAAGATAGGAAGAAAATATTTTTTAAAATTTCTATCAAGGATATACGCCAAAAAAACCCATAAAAAATTAAAAAAAATCTGGCAAATAGAAAAGGCTTTCAATAAAATTATCAAAATATCGCTATCTCAAAAAAATCAAATCCGCCAAGTGGTAAAGATATCGGTATCCTATAAAAAAAGTATAAACGCCGTAGAGATATCGACGGATAAAAACAACAGAGCCTTATCAAGAGGTATAAAAAACTTTTTCAAAGGATACAAAGTAGTCCACTATCCGTCGCTCAATACCGTTTGCATATACGATATAGACGAAAATTTCGGAAAATTATTAAGAGATTTTATCTCCACAAAAGAGATACCCGGCTTATATCTCGATATCACATACGATAAAGAGATTTTTAAGACGATAAAAGCCGAAAATATAAAAAAGATCTCCAAAAATAGAAAAAGAGCGGAACTTTTGCTTGAAGATTACTACAAAAAACTTCACTGTAGTTGTGCCGACCCTTACGAAAAAGTGAGACAAAACTATCTATCTTTGGTAAAAAAATACCACCCCGATACCCTCTCGAACGACAATGAAATAATCCTCAAGGTTTATAAAAGAAAATTTCAAGAGATTCAACAAGCCTACAAAACTATAAAAGAGTACCATAAATATCTTGGCGATGTTGCTTAGCAACAATCTTGATACTTTACATTGACAACACTTACTTTTTATAGTATCATTTTGTTTGATTATGATAATTATACTCATTTTTTATAATCCTGAATCGCATACGAGGGGGTGATATGAAAGAAAACAAAAAAAGAAGCCTAAAATGCTTTCCTGTACAACTTTTTGCTGTTATAATGGGTTTTTCGGGATTAACCATCGTGTATGCAAAGGCGTATCATATACTTGATTTTTCATACGGAGTATATGAGTTGATGCTTTTTGCGGATACGATACTCTTCTTTTTGATATTTGGGGCATATCTGTTAAAATGGGTATATTATCCGTCCGAAGTAAAAGCGGAATTCAATCACCCCGTAAAAAGCGCTTTTGCTTCGGCAATATCTATAAGCTTTTTGCTTTTATCCATATCATACTACGACTACAACCCCGCGGTTTCCGTCACCTTTTGGTTTATCGGCGCACCTTTACATCTATATTTTACATATATAACTATGAAATTTTGGATAGACCACACATTTGATATCGGACACATCTCTCCCGCTTGGTTTATTCCTATCGTAGGAAATGTTTTGGTGCCCGTGGTGGGGGTAGACTGTATGCCGGAATATGTATCTTTGTTTTATTTTAGTATCGGTATATTCTTTTGGATAGTGCTTTTTGTTATTATCACATATAGGATGATTTTTCACCACCCTCTTGCCAAAAGATTGTTGCCGACATTTTTTATACTCATAGCGCCACCCGCCGTCGGCTTTATAAGTTACTTTCGTATCACTTTCGGCAGTATCGATTTGACAAGCTTATTTTTATATTGCGTAGCGCTTTTTACCTTTATTCTTATGCTTTTTATGGTCAATAAATTTACTAAAATGGAGTTTTTCATATCTTGGTGGGCTTATACATTTCCTATGGCGGCGATGAGTATAGCCACCATACTTTTGTATTTGGTTTATCGTTCAAGTTTGCTTTATATAGGTTCATGGGTATTGGTTGTGGCAACGACGCTTGTCGTCGTCATAGTAAGTTACAAGACCGTAGAAGCCGTAAAAGAAGAGAAGATTTGTATTTCGGAGGAAAATTAACATGAATAAAAGAGTTTTGATAGCGGGATTTTTACTAGGGGTAGTCGTCTCCTTTTTTGTGATACCGTTTATGTTTAAAATAGGTGCCAAGCAGATGTTTTTCAAAGAGGTGACAAGTCCGTATAGCTTCGAAAAAACCGTCAAACTTATAGCAAACAGGATAAACGCTCAACCCGGCTGGCATGTGGTAAATATCATAAACCAAGAAGAGGAGATCGTAAAACATGGCGGTAAAGATATAGGAAAAGTCAAAATCATCAAATTTTGCAACGCAAAACTATCCGCCAAAATGCTAAGTAGTGACGATAGAAAATTTATGTCCGTAAAAATGCCTTTGAGTATCAGTGTCTATGAGTTAAGTAACGGCAAAGTCGAGATAGGTTTGATGAACGGATACCTTATGGCAAGGATGTTTAGCGGTACGAAAACAGGCGATGTTATGGAAAATGTAGTCAAAGATATGGAATCCATAATGGGCTTTGTCCATTTCAGATTTAGCATATTTTAACGACTCAGTATCTCCTTTAGAGTATTTAATCTATCCAAAGAGAGTGTATGACTAGGTCGCTCGCACTCTCCAAAACCCCAATCAACAAAAATATACTCTATACCCGCATTTTTAGCGGCTTCTTCATCTTTTAGACTATCCCCTATCAACACGGCCTCATCTTCTTTTGCGTCAAATTTTTCAAGTATATATCGTATGACTTTGGGATCCGGTTTTCTAACGCCTATGGAGTCCGAACCGAGCACAATCTTGAAATACTTTTCTATATCAAATCTCTTTAACATTCTTTTTGCAAACATCTCGTACGCATTCGTAGCGACAAAGAGTTCAAATCCGCTATCATCTAAATCTTTTAGCATCTCTTTGACACCGCTATATATGACGCTTTTGTCTATACAGTTTTGATAATAGTGCTTTTCAAATATCTTTCTGCATTCGCTATACGGCTTAACATCTTCATAAAAAAGTTTAGGCAAGTCTTGGTCGGGCATATTGATAAGTTTCGTTACCGTTTGAACGCTAAAAGGAGACAAACCTAGCTCAAGTCTGACAAAATTGATACTTTCCGTTATAGCTACGCTACTGTCTATCAATGTGCCGTCCATATCGAAAATAACGACTCTTTTTCTCATCTTTTATCCTTATGTTGAGCTTAAAGCTTAAACTTAGAAAAATATAAATGAAGCATCTTAAGAGCTTTTAGTATAATATTTCAATGTTGATGTTTTGACCCTAACCCAATATGAAATATTAACAAAAGTAACCTAAATAACCGATTGATTGAGAGAATAGTTCCTCCTCCTTTCTATTCTCTCAAATTTTTTTCAAAATTCATCCTAAATGCGACAAATACACTTTCAACCTTTAGTCGCAAGATACAATATTAAAACTACAGGTATGAAAACTCCATATACGATATACCACGCCGTATCAAATCGTTTTATTTCCCTCTCCTCTTCTTCGATATCTACGGAGTCGACGAATGATATATTTTGCTCTTCTATCTCCTCCGTTATAGATGCGCGATTTTTAAATATCTTCTCAAAAGTTTCAGGAGTGATATTTAGTATGCTTCCTCCCCAAAAAGAAAAAATCAACAATCCTATCTCTTTATTTGTTTTCTTAAGATACAACTTTGCCGCCAATAGCGTTGAACCGACACCAGTCGGCACATATTTGTAGTATATTTCGTCCAAATCGTATTTAACGCCGTCAACTTCCAAAAAATTATCTCCGACTATAAATCTTTTGGGAAAATATATCGCTTTTAACAATTCTAAAATTAAAAACACACCAAATAAAGCAAAACATATTATCAAAAAATTTACTATACTAAAATCTTTATCCGGTAAAATTTCGGATTTTGTAAACGAATAAATAAAATATACGCATACAACGATAGCTATAAGATTTTGAAGAATAAATATCGATGTCGCAAATCCGTATTTATGTTGTATCGTAATTTTTTTTGATTCCATTTTTATCCAATAATCTAAACCGACTAATTAATCCAATCGGAATTTTTATTATATCTAATTGCTACTAAAATAGAAGTAAGTTTTAAACGGTCTATTTTTCTAAATTCAAACACCCGAGTTACTATTTTTGGCTCTTTTTTGGTCAATTATGATATAATTTGTTTACGATAAAGAGTAGATTTCGGCTAAAGAGAGTTGACAAATGCAAAAATTTGAGATAAAATTTCACCTCTATTTTACTACAAGTGCGGGAATAGCTCAGTGGTAGAGCACAACCTTGCCAAGGTTGGGGTCGCGAGTTCGAACCTCGTTTCCCGCTCCATCTTTTTTTTACTTTTTTTAACTACTTTTTTATCGTTTGCCGACACGAAATACGATATCAAAAAACACTATTGTATCGATAGAGATACCGTCTATCTAAAAGATATATTTCCAAATAGCCGCACAAACGCTCCGCTTTTTAAAATACCTCGTAAAATCGCGTCATACAAGATGCCCTCACTAGATGTGATATCCGCCGTAAAAAAAATCGCCGATATCGATATAAGCGACAAAAGTGGCGGTATAGTGACATTTGACAGACAGTGTTATATCGACTACGACAAAGATTTGATTTTAAGGTCGCTAAGAAGAATCTTTAAAAAAAGATATCCTCATATCAAGATAAAAAGCCTGACCGTAAAAGCGCTCAACTCTTTTCCTCAAGATTTTAAAAACTATAAATTTTACAAGATAGAAGTATCAAAATACGCTCTGCAAAAAAACGACGGCACTTTTGCCGTTTTATACAAAAATAGCGACGACAGAACGCTAAGAGTATATTTTCGGTTTAAAATAGTTGCGAAAGTTACCGTTTTTAAAGCAAAAAATAATATCACAAACGGTAAAATCTTAACCTCAAAAGATTACGAAAAAAAAGAGGTGGATTTTGACAAAATTCCCTCAAATATATTGAGTCTTGACAAAGACGGCGAAATCGTCGCAAAAACCTTTATCAAAAAAGGTAAGATATTGACCTCGTATATGGTCAAGAAAAAGACATTGATAAGAAAAAAAGATGTCGTGACCGCCGTGATAAAAAGCGGCGCTTTAAAGGTAGAGTTTGAAGCTACGGCGTTAAACGACGCGAATATCGGCGACGAAGTAAGAGTTATAAATAGCGACAAAAAGGTCTTTAAGGCTATCGCGATCGACAAAGGACTGGTAGAGATAAGATGAAAATAGCACTATCTATAAGCGGGGGTAGCGGAGTAAATCTCGGGATAAAGTTTATAAAAAAACTCCCGAAAGATATCCAAAGATATCTCGTCATATCCGATAACGCCAAAACGGTATTTAAAGAAGAGGAAGGTATAGAGATATTTGACGATAGCGATATATCCGCAAGCTTGGCTTCGGGCTCTTTCGGTTGCGACTCGATGGCAATCATACCTTGTAGCATGAATACTTTGGCAAAGATAGCTTGCGGTATCGCCGACAATCTCACCACACGAGCGGCAAGCGTGATGATAAAAGAGAGAAAGACCCTGCTGTTAGCTCCTAGAGAGCTACCCTACTCCGCCATAGCTCTTGAAAATATGCTAAAACTATCAAGGCTCGGAGTCATCATAGCTCCGCCTGTTTTAGGCTACTATAGCAAACCCGAAACTTTGGAAGAGATGGAGAACTTTTTGATAGGAAAATGGTTTGATTTGCTAAAGATAGAACACGATTTATACGATAGATGGAAAGTTGATAAACCTAAGGAACAAAATGGATAAAATAGAAAAGATAGCGATATATCCGGGTACTTTCGACCCCATAACAAACGGTCATTTGGATATCGTCATAAGAGCGAGAAAGATTTTTGATAAAGTTTTGATAGCCGTAGCCGAATCGAGAGAGAAAAAACCTATGTTTTCGCTAAAAGAGAGGGTGGATTTTATAAAAGCCGCCACTAAAGAGTTGGACGGCGTTTGGGTGGAGAGCTTTGACTGCTTGCTTGTGGATTTCGCAAAAAAGAAAGAAGTCAAAACTATTATAAGAGGTCTAAGAGCCGTAAGCGACTTTGAATACGAACTCCAGATGGGATACGCAAACAACTTCTTAAACAAAGAGATAGATACCATATATCTAATGCCGTCTTTAAAAAACGCTTTTATAAGCTCATCGGTAGTGAGAGCCATCTTGCAACACGAAGGTGACCCTTCATCCTTGCTTCCGACATCCGTAAGAGAGATGATAAAGTGTATGTGATATTTGAAGGGGTCGATACAAGCGGCAAATCAACCCAGATTGATATCTTAAAAGGGTTATTTAAAGACGCTATTTTCACCAAAGAGCCGGGAGGAACGAAGCTTGGGGCAGATATCAGAAAGTTGCTACTTGAAGGTGAAGTTTCGAGCAAAACCGCCGAACTGTTTTTGTTTTTGTCCGACAGAGCGGAACATTATCACAGGATAATAAAACCGAATAAAGACAAACTCATCTTTAGCGATAGAGGTTTTATTTCGGGTATTGCGTACGCAATGACAAACGGTAAAGATTTTGACTTGGATACGCTCATAGAGTTAAATATGATGGCGATAGAGTCCACGCTTCCCGATAAACTCTTTTTGTTCGTCACAAACGAAAATCTCATCAAAGAGAGGCTAAAAGGCAAAGATAAAGACAATATAGAAAATAGAGGCATAAAATATCTTCTTGAAGTTCAAGACAATATGAAAAAGGTTATATCTTTACTCGGTATAAAATATGTAGAGATAGACTCCTCGATGAGTATCGACGATATCGGAAAAATCATAGTAAAAGAGATAAAAAATCACAACGGAGACAAGGCATGATAAACGCACTAAGAGGTATGAAAGATATACTACCTCCGCAAAACGAAAAGTTTGAATATTTTATAAAAAACGCTTCGAAAATCGCTAAAAACTACGGTTTTGAATATGTAGAAACCCCGATACTCGAAGAGACCAATCTATTTAAAAGAAGTGTCGGAGAGAGTAGCGATATAGTCGGCAAAGAGATGTATGAATTTGTCGATAAAGGCGGCAATAGCGTCTGCCTAAGACCCGAAGGCACCGCGGGAGTCGTTAGGAGTTTTATACAAAATAAGTACGATAGAGCCGGCGGGGTTAAAAGATTTTTTTATCACGGTCCGATGTTTAGATACGAAAGACCTCAAAAAGGAAGACTCAGAGAGTTTCACCAGTTTGGAGTAGAGTGTTTCGGAGAGAGTAGTCCTTACGAAGATGTAAATATCATATTGATGTTAAAGGATATTTTGGACTTTTTCGGCATAAAATACACTTTAAAGATAAACACTTTAGGATGCGAAAAGTGCTTGCCTCCTTTTAGAGAAAATTTGGTAGATTTTTTAACGGATATCGAAGAGGGATTGTGCGATGATTGTAAAAGAAGAATCAAAACAAATCCCATAAGAGTTTTTGACTGCAAAAACGAAAATTGTCAAAAACTGTTGCAAAACGCTCCAAGACTCGGAAGCGAACTTTGCGACGAATGTAAAGAGAGTTTCGAGTTTGTCAAAAGCAAGCTTGATAACCTCGGTGTCGAATACGAGGTCGATAGCAACCTCGTTAGAGGACTTGATTATTATACTAAAACGGCATTTGAGTTCGTTAGCAAAGATATAGGCGCTCAAAACGCCGTTGCCGGGGGCGGTAGATACGATAGACTTGTAGAATTTTTAGGCGGTAGAGCTACTCCCGGTATCGGATTTGCCATAGGTATAGAGAGGCTTTTGGACCTTATAGAGATAGAAGACGACAAAAAAGAGGGATACTACTTAGGCGCTATGGACGAAAACGCTTTGGATTTGGTATTTGAGATAGCGAATAAAAAGAGAAAAAAAGAGAAAGTTGCCGTGTCTTACGGCACAAAAAGCTTAAAAGCCCATCTAAAAACCGCCGACAAAAACGGTATGAGGTATTGTGCCGTCATAGGAGAAAATGAGTTGAAAGAGGGAAAAATCTGGGTAAAAGACTTGGTTGAAAAAAAGGAAAATCTTATAGATATAGATAAATTTAAAGAGTAGGATATGAATAGATACGGTATCGATATTTGGGGGAGAGGAAAATTTGATATAGTTGACGGAAAAGTTGTCGTAAACTACAAAAGCAAACCCGCCGTTATCGACATAGTCAGCCGTGTAAGAGAGCAAGGTTTAAGCGGACCTTTACTGATAAGGTTTCCCCACCTCATCGAGGCTCAAATATCGCTTATATACGATACTTTTACCAAAATACAAAAGGATTTTAAGTATAGAGGTAGCTTTAACGCCGTCTTTCCGCTCAAGGTCAATCAATACCCCGGCTTCGTAAAAAATTTGACCCAAAAAGGTAAAAAGTACAACTACGGACTCGAGGCGGGAAGTAAGGCGGAGCTTATACTCGCTATGAGCTACAACAACGACAAAGCGCCCATCACCGTAAACGGCTTTAAAGATAATGAGATGATAGTTTTAGGCTTTTTGGCGGCAAAAATGGGGCAAAATATCACTTTGACGATAGAAGGTATCAACGAACTTGAAAATATCGTAGAAAATATCAAAAATTTCGACGGAGTTATACCGAATATCGGGCTTCGCATAAGACTACATAGTTCGGGCATAGGAATATGGGCTAAAAGCGGAGGGATAAACTCCAAATTCGGACTGACTTCGTTGGAGTTGATAACCGCTATAGATATACTAAAAAAACACGATATCTTAGATCATTTTACCATGATACATTTTCATATAGGCTCCCAGATAGAAGATATTGCTCCTCTTAAAAAAGCCCTTAGAGAAGCCGGAAATATATTTGCCGAACTTAAAAAGATGGGAGCAAACAACCTAAAAGCTATCAATCTAGGAGGCGGACTTGCGGTAGAGTACTCCCAAAACGAAAATAGCTACCACAGAAATTACTCATTAGAGGAGTACGCCAACGATGTCATATATCTTTTGCAGGATATTTCAAGAAGAAAAGGGGTGGAAGAACCGGATATCTTTATAGAATCGGGAAGATATGTAGCGGCAAGTCATGCGGTATTGGTTGCACCCGTGCTTGAACTTTTTTCAAAGGACTATAGCGAAAAAGCTCTAAGATTAGACAAAAACAATCCGCCTTTGGTGCAAGAGTTGTATGAACTGTATAAGGATATAAACAAAAAAAACGCTCTTGAATTTTTACATGATAGTTTAGACCATATGGAGTCTTTGCTGACACTTTTTGATTTGGGATATATAGACATAGAGGATAGGTCAAATACCGAAATACTCGTAAACCTCATCATCAAAAAAGCGCTTTATCTCTTAAAAGATAAAAATTATAACGAACTATTGTCGATACAAGATAGAGTCCAAGAGAGGTATCTTTTAAATTTTTCTCTATTTCAAAGCTTGCCGGACAACTGGGGCTTGGGGCAAAATTTTCCCGTTATGCCTTTGGATAAGCTTGACGAAAAAAATCAAAGAAGCGCCTCTTTGTGGGATATCACTTGCGATAGCGACGGAGAAATAAGCTTTGATATCAACAATCCTCTTTTTTTGCACGATGTCAATCTTGACGAAGAGGACTATTTTTTGGGATTTTTTTTAGTAGGCGCTTATCAAGAGACTATGGGTATGGAACACAATCTATTTGCCCATCCGACGGAATTGAGCGTTGAGATAGACGAAAACGGCTACAAGATAGAAAATATAGTAAAATCCAAAAATATTATGGAAATCCTAAAAAATATTGAGTATAATGAAAGAGAGATAAGAGATTTGCTATATGAAAAGATAGACAAATCAAATCTTATACCTAAAAATAAAAAAACAAAAGTGTGCGAAATGATAGATATATTTCTAAACGACAACAGTTATCTAAAAACTGATATAATTCAACCGAATTTTTTTGATTGAGAGGTGTTTGAAAAGATATGAGTGAAAAAATTTCTTTATGGCGACAGATAAAAGAGGATTTCTATATGCCTTACCATTGTGACCCCGCCATCAAATCAAAAGTTGAACTTTTTTTCAATTATCCCGGGGTTTGGGCTATCATATCGTATAGAATATCAAACAAAATATACAAAAAAGGGTGGAAAAGAGTAGCAAGAACCATTATGGGTATCAACCAAATCATCACAAATATAGATATCCACCCCGCCGCCACGATAGGCAGAAGAGTATTTATAGACCACGGTTTTGGCG
>JAADDL010000157.1 GCA_013153915.1 Campylobacterota bacterium | reverse complement strand
GTTATTATCGAGATATACTCTCATAATTATTCCTTGATATTGATTATCGGTTTAATTAAGACAAAATATATCCTAATTAACTTTTCGAATAATACGACATAAAGGCTTAAAATATAATTAAAAATTATAATTAAACTCTATTCTCTTCTTTTTTCTCTTCTTTCGATGATTTCGTTTAGAGTTTCTACCGTTTTATCAAAATCTTCAAGGTTTTCGGGGGTCTGTTTTAAGAACTCCTCCATCCTTCTTTTTTTCTTGATGGCAAAATCAAGCTCTTTGTCGGTACCTTGTTGATATGCGCCTATCCGTATAAGTACCTCGTTTTCTTTTAGAAGGGAGTAGAGTTTTTTAAATATCATAGCGGAGTTTTTATGTCTTTGCGTTACGATATCGCCCATCACCCTCGAAGCACTTTTGAGTATATCTATGGGAGGATATATGCCCGCATCCGTCATCTCCCTGCTTAGCACCACATGTCCGTCAAGAATACTTCTGCTTTGATCGGCTATGGGGTCGCTTAAGTCGTCGCCTTCCACTAAAACGGTAAAAAATGCGGTTATTGAGCCTTTTCCTTCCTCTTTTCCGGCTCTCTCCATAAGTTGCGGCAAAAGAGATAAAACAGAGGGAGGATACCCTTTGGAGGTGGGAGGTTCTCCTAGCGCAAGACCTATCTCTCTTTGCGCCATGGCAAATCTAGTGATAGAATCCATCATAAAAAGCACATCGTTGCCTTGGTCTTTGAAATACTCGGCAACACTCATAGCGGAAAACGCCCCGTATTTTCTCATAAGGGGGCTATCGTCGCTGGTGGCTACTATGATGACCGTATTTGTCAAATCGTTGCCTAAGTTTTTTTGTATAAATTCAGGCACCTCTCTACCTCTTTCGCCTATCAAGGCTATAACTTTTATAGGGGCTTTCGTACCTTTTACTATCATCCCCATGAGGGTAGATTTACCCACGCCGCTTCCGGCGAAGATACCCATCTTTTGACCTTTTCCGCAAGTCAAAAGTCCGTCTATGCTTTTGATGCCGACGGGAAATACGGTATCTATCATCCCTCTTTTTAAAGCTTCTATGGGAGGCTTCATGATAGATAGCATCTTGTTGTGCCTTATCTCGCCTTTGCCGTCTTTAGGTCTCATAAAAGGATCTACGACTCTACCCAAAAGCTCGTCTCCCACGGGGATACTAAGACCGCTTTCGCTTAAAAATACTTTATCTCCTATCTTAAAACCCTCTATAAAACCAAACGGCGATACGAAAAAAACATCTCCGTTGATTTCGGTAACCATTCCGAGTTCACTCTCTCCGCTCTCTTTTTTGACAAGTTTTACGATATCGCCGATACCGGGATTTAAACCTTTTACTTCGATAATAGTAGAGCTAACTTTGCTTATGACTCCAAAAGGAGGAGAGAGTTTTTGCTTTTTTAGTTTTTCTACTATACTTCTCAATTTTAAAACCTATTAGTTTGCGGTGTGTTTATGATATCAAAAAACTCTTTTCTAGTTTTTTCTTTCAAAAATATACCTCTTAACGCCGAAGTGGTCGTTGAACTGTAGGCTTTCTCCACGCCTCTCATCTCCATACACATATGTCTTGCCTGCATAACCACTCCGACACCCTTTGGCTCAATCACTTCATTGATAGCTTCGGCTATCTGCTCGGTTAATTGCTCTTGTATTTGAAGTCGTCTGGCAAATACTTCGATGAGTCTTGGAATCTTTGATAATCCCACCACTTTACCGTCGGGTATATAGGCTACATGTGCCCGTCCTATGATAGGTAAAAGATGGTGTTCGCAAAGCGAATAAAACTCAATGTCCCTTACTATGACCATTTCATTATTAGAGCTTTCAAATAGAGCTTGATTTAGCACCTCTTTAGGGTCTTGCTTGTAGCCTTTGGTAAAATACTCAAAAGCCTTAAAAACTCTATGGGGCGTCTTTTGAAGCCCCTCTCTGCTTGGGTCTTCTCCAATGATTTCCAATATGGTCGTTACCGCCTCTTTGAACTTCTCTTCTTTATTATCCACGATATTTTCCTGTAAAGATTTTCAAAAATCATAACTCAATTTTGCTGTTTAAATGATAAAAAAGCAAAATTTTGATATATTAACCCAAATTTTATATTATAAAAGGAAATAGATGGAAATTGATGCGAAAAAGATTGACTCGGCAAATGCAAAAGTCGAGGCAAAAGTTTCAAAAGAAGAGGTCGGCAAAGAAGAAGATAAGATTGCGAAAAAAATCGCAAAAGATATCAAGATAGACGGTTTTAGAAAAGGCAAAGCTCCGGCAAGCGTCGTTAAAAAACTCTATAAGAACAATATCGAACAAGACAGCATAGCCCAGATATTTCAAAAGCTTTTAGAGGAGTCTTTGGAGAAGCTAGGCATGGATAAGAACGATATGCTCGGCGAGCCTAGCGTTAAAAAATTTGACAAAAAAGATGACGGCAGTATCGAGATAGAGTTTGAGATATCGTTTAAGCCTACTATCGATACGGCAGTTATAAAAGAGTGTCTACCCGAGTATAAAACTCCAAGGGTTACCAAAAAAGAGATAGAAGAGAGAATCAACCAAATGTTAAAATCCGTCGCCGAAACCAAGGAGGTCGAAGAGGATAGAGAGGTCAAAGAGGGCGATGTCGTAAATATAGACTTTAAAGGTTTTGTAGACGGTAAAGCTTTTCAAGGCGGAGAGGCTAAAGGGTATGAGCTTGAGATAGGAAGCGGTAGTTTTATCCCCGGTTTTGAAGAGGGTATCGTCGGTATGAAAAAGGGAGAAACCAAAGAGATAAAAGTTACTTTCCCAAAAGATTATCCAAATGCCGAACTTGCGGGTAAAGAGGCTGCATTTGAAGTGAAGCTAAACGGCATAAAAGAGAAAATCTTACCGAGTGCGGATGATGAAAAAGTGTTAAAAACTTTCCTTCCCGATGTCGAAAATCCGACAAAAGAGGAGCTTGAAAAGAGGATAAAACAGCAAATAAAACAAGAGAAATTAAATAAGCTGTATCTTGATGAGTTAAAGCCGAAATTAACCGAAAATATCACTAAGAAGTTTGAGTTTGATTTACCTAAAACGGTAGTAGACCAAGAGGTGGAGATGAGTTTTAGAAACTCTTTGCAAAGCAAAAGCGACGAAGAGATAAAAGAGCTTCAAGAAAACCCCGACAAAGTAGACGAACTTAGAAAGAGTTTTGAAGAGGGCGCTAAAGAGAGCGTTAAACTTACATTTGTAGTGGATGAATTGGCAAGACAGGAAAACATAGAGGTTGATGACAACGAAGTCGTGCAAGCTATCTACTATGAGGCGATGCAGCAAGGTCAAGACCCTAAAAAATATCTTGAGTATTACCAAAAACAAAACTTGCTTCCGGCTATCAAGATGGCGATGGTGGAAGATAAGCTTTTCGTTAAACTTTTAAATCTTGAGGATAATAAATAGATGAGTTATTATATCCCGTATGTAGTGGAAAAAACCGGTAGAGGAGAGAGAAGCTACGATATCTATTCAAGACTTTTAAAAGACAGGATAGTTATGCTAAGCGGCGAGATAAACGATCAAGTCGCTTCAAGCATAGTAGCTCAACTTCTGTTTTTGGAAGCCGAAGACCCCGAAAAAGATATATACCTTTATATAAATTCTCCGGGAGGAGTTATAACTAGCGGTTTTAGCATATATGATACTATGAACTATATAAGACCCGATGTATGCACTATCTGCATAGGGCAAGCCGCTTCTATGGGTGCTTTTTTGCTTAGTTGCGGAGAAAAAGGCAAAAGATACGCTTTGCCGAATGCGAGAATCATGATACATCAGCCCTTGGGCGGAGCGCAAGGACAGGCTACCGATATCGAGATACAGGCAAAAGAGATACTTAGGCTAAAAAAGATACTCAATAAAATTTTATCGGAAAATACCGGGCAAAGTCTTAGAAAAATAGAAAAAGATACCGATAGAGACTTTTTTATGAGTCCCGATGAAGCGAAAGAGTACGGACTCATAGACAAAGTACTGGAAAAGAATCTAAACACATAGGAGCTAAGGAGTGGCAGAGCTTGATAAAAAAACAGTAAAAAACCGTAAAACCGACAATGAGCAAAACAAGGTTAAGTCAAGGGATCACTCCAAAATAAATATTCAATTTGAAATAAGTGCTTCCGCAAACGAAATAGAGAGATTTTCTATTATGGTTTTAAAATCTTTGATAGAACAAGGGATTCCTCCGACTCCGGATAATTTTAAGATCTATTTTGAGAAGTTGCTTGACGAAAAAAGTATAGATTTTCAAAAAAAGATACAAGAGTTGCTGGAGTTTGAGGAGAGTAATTATAACGAAAACAGAGTCGAGATAGAAAAAGATATCAAAGAGATATTCGTCAGTATCAACAATATTATAAAAGTCGTAAATTCCATATATAAAAATATTCGACTTATCAAGCAATTAAGTAGCGAAACCGAGCAAGAATTAAGAGACAATAGCAATACTTTAGTAGTTAAAAATGTTGCCATCGGTTTTAAGGATAAGCTAGATCAATTCGTATCCAGTATCGATAAGCAACTCGAAACTTTAAAAGATAGATATCAACAAGCGGGAGAGAGCTTTAAGAGTCTTGAGAGCAGTACGATATTTGATACAAGATTCGGAGTTTATAACAAAAGATATTTTATAGAACAAGCAAAAAAAGAGAGACAAAAGATACAAAAATTTCGTCACAAGAGCTCTATTGTCGTTTTAAAGATAAAAGACGATGTCCTAAAAGGGTTGCCTTATCAAAAGGATAAGATATTTTTACTTAGAATAATAGCGAAAATGCTTTTAAAAACTTCAAGAAGAAACGATATCATAGCTTATTTTGGAGGCAATAGTTTTATTTTACTGCTTCGACATACAAATTTGCAAAGCACCAAAATGGCTTGCGAAAGAATCCATGAAATGCTTATAAACTCGAATATTATTTTAAACGATATGGAGATAAACATAGATATGAGTATAGGTATTGCCGCAGTTGACGAAAAAGTTGAAGTTGAAGAGAGTATAAATTGTGCCTTGGAAGCTATGGGCGAAGCCGACTCGAGCGGTCAAGTTTTTAAAGTTTGCGATAAATATTAAGAAAGATTGAAATGATAAGAGAGATTATTACTTATCCCGATAAGAGATTGCATCAAAACTCTAAAGATGTAGAGAAGTTTGACGAAGAGTTGCATACGCTTTTGGACGATATGTATGAAACCATGATGGCAAAAAACGGTATCGGATTGGCGGCTATTCAAGTAGCCGTGCCCTTGAGAGCCCTTTTGATACTCTTACCCGATGAAAACGATGAACAAAAAAAGGAAAATCTCATAGAGGTTATAAATCCTAAAATCATAGACAAAAGAGGCTCGATAGTTTACCAAGAGGGGTGTTTGAGCGTTCCAGAGTATTATGACGATGTCAAAAGAGCCGAATGGATAGCCGTAGAGTATCAAGATAGAGACGGCAATACGATAAAAAAAGAGTGCGACGGACTTTTGGCGGTCGCCTTTCAACATGAGATGGATCATCTTGACGGACATCTTTTTATCGAAAGACTCTCCTATCTTAGAAGAAAAAAATTTGAAAAAGAGTGGAAAAAGAGGCAAAGAGCCAAGAAAAAGTAGATATGAAGCTTATAAAATGTGCCACTCTTGATATACACGAAGCGAAAGTCGTCGAGGTAGAGAGTACGTTTTCAAGAGCTTTGCCGGGATTTAGCATAGTCGGATTGGCAAATACTTCCATACAAGAATCAAGAGATAGAGTAAAATCCGCCCTATCGTCTTTAAGATACAAATTTCCTCCCCAAAAGATAACGATAAACCTATCCCCCTCGGATTTAAAAAAAGAGGGTAGCCACTTTGACCTTAGTTTTGCCCTATCGGTCGCGCTTCAAAAAGAGAGTGTAGAGTTTGGCGATATTTTTGTCTTTGGAGAGTTGGGGCTTGACGGAAAGATAAAAGATACGAATTTGATATTTCCTATCATATTATCTTTGGTAAAGCAAAAGAGGATAAAAAGAGTGTTAATCCCCAAGGAGAGTTTTGAAAAGATATCTAAAATACCCTCTATCGAAATAGCCGTAAGCGATAGCTTGGAAGAGGCGATAGAGTTTTTTAAAAATCAAGATAAAAAGTTTGAAAAACCTAAAGATTTGGAGTATGAATATATCGAGATTGCGGGAAAAAAATACTATTTTAGCGACGATTTTGAGCTTGATTTTTACGATGTTAAGGGTCAGGAGATAGCAAAAAGAGCCTCTTTGATAGCCGCAAGCGGTATGCACAATATACTTTTTGAAGGAAGTCCGGGATGCGGAAAGAGTATGTGCGCAAAGAGGATAAGATACATACTTCCTCCGATGAGTTTAGATGAGATACTTGAAAACGCCAGGCTTAGTTCGATAAACGAAAAAGAGATAGATTTTAAACCCGTAAGAAATTTTCGCTCCCCGCACCACACTTCCAGCCGACCTAGTATATTTGGAGGAGGTAGCTCCAAAGCGATGATGGGAGAGGTTGCTTTGGCAAATAACGGGGTACTTTTTTTTGATGAATTTCCCCATTTTCAAAAGAGTGTTCTTGAGAGTTTAAGAGAGCCTTTGGAAGATTATAGAGTGCTAATCTCAAGGGTAAATTCGAAAGTGGAATACAAGACCAAATTTCTCTTTATCGCGGCACAAAATCCATGTCCATGCGGCAATCTTTTAAGTAGCGTACATGAGTGTAGATGTAGTGAAGTTGAGATACAAAGATACAAAAACAGACTCTCCGAGCCGCTTTTAGACAGGATAGATTTATATGTTCAAATGGATGAGGTTTCGACCAAAGATAGACCCTCGATGAGCTCTAAAGAGATGTTTGAGATAGTAAAGAGAGCTTTTGTAAAACAAAAAGAGAGAGGACAAAAAGAGTTAAACGGCAAAATGGACGAGAAGGATATCGAAAAGTATTGCAAACTCCAAGATAAAGAGGAAGATTTGTTGCATAGTGCCGCTATAAAATTCGGTCTTAGCCAAAGGGGTATCAACAAAATTTTAAGAACGGCAAGAACCATAGCCGATATAGAAGATAGTAACGATATTAAAAAGTCTCACCTTCTTGAGGCGATTAGTTATAGGAGAAGATAAGATGTTAAAAGTATTTGACGAAGTTTATTCGCTTGATAGAAGATGTTATGAAGAGTTCGGGCTAAATGAAGATATTTTGATGGAAAATGCCGCTCAAAGCTTGGCAAGAGTCATTAAGAGTTTGGATATAAAAAAGAAAAAAGTGCTTATCGTTTCGGGCCCCGGTAATAACGGTGCGGACGGCGTGACCCTCGCTAGGATACTTCATAAGGAGTTTGAAGTATATCTATATCTACCCGTGGGCGCAAAATCCAAAATGTGCCAAATCCAGCTTCAAAGGGCTCAAAAGGTCGGAGTAAATGTAGTGGATAAGATAAAAAAGAGCGATATCGTGGTGGACGCTCTTTTTGGTTCGGGACTAAATAAGCCTTTAAGCGAAGAGTTTGTCAATATCGTTAAAAAATTAAATAAAAAAGAGGCTTACAAGATAGCTTGCGATATTCCAAGCGGTATAGATACGAAAGGCAATCCTTCACCGATTGCGTTTAAAGCCGATATCACGGTCAGTATGGGGGCGTACAAAACTCCGCTGTTCGGTGATCTTGCCAAAGACTATATAGGCAAGATAGTAGTAGCCGATCTTGGAGTTAGCAAAGATGTTTACGAAGGGGAGAGCGATACTTTTTTGCTTGAAAAGAGCGATATGAGACTGCCTCTAAGAAAAAAGCGAAATTCCAACAAAGGAGACTACGGACATAGCGTATTTTTATGCGGGGATAAACCCGGAGCCTCCATCATAGCCGCAAGTGCCGCATTTGCATTCGGTAGCGGATTGTGTACGGTTATAACAAATAAAAATATAAATCTCCCTTATGAGATTATGAGTAGTTTTTTGGTACCTAAAAATTGCACCTCTTTTTGTTTTGGTATGGGGCTTGGTAAGGAGTATGACGAAGAGACTCTTTTTGAAGTGGTGGAAAACGAACGGATACCGGTCGTTGCCGATGCCGATATATTTAGCGATAAAGCTATCGTAGAGATACTGGAAAAGAAGAAAAATATGATCCTAACTCCCCACCCAAGAGAGTTTGCTTCGCTTTTAAAGCTCGTTGGGATGGGTGAATATAGTGTAAAAGAGATACAAGAGAATAGATTTGCTCTTGTTAGGGATTTTACGCAAAAATATAAAGATATCGTGCTTCTTTTAAAGGGTAGCAATGTATTGATAGCCAAAAACGCCAAGGTTTATATCAACACATTCGGCACGAACGCTTTAAGCAAAGGAGGTAGCGGAGATGTATTGACCGGAGTGATAGGTTCGTTGCTATCTCAAGGTTACTCTTTGCTTGACGCCGCCGTTACCGGCTCTTTGGCTCACTCGATAGCTTCGTCTCGATATGAAAAAGCAAACTACTCCTTAACCCCTTCGACTTTGATAGAGAGTTTAAAATGTCTGTAAAAAAGATAGTTATCCTCTTTAGCGGCGAGGGTAGCAATCTTGAAAATATAGTCAAAAAGTTGCACAAAAAAGATATCAAAGGGTGCCGTATAGAAGTTTCGGGGGCTATTTGCAACAAAGAAGATGCCAAAGGGATACAAAGGTGCAAAAGACTAGGTATACCTTTTGGAGTTATAAAGCACACCGCATTTAACTCAAGAGAAGAGTTTGATGAAAAATTGGTTGAAAGTGCTTTGAAATTCGGTGCCGATTTGGTAGTGCTTGCGGGATTTATGAGGGTTTTGACTCCGGTTTTTACGGAGCGCTTGAAAGCCATCAATCTGCACCCCTCTTTGCTCCCGCTTTTTAAAGGCGCAAACGCTATAGAGAGGAGTTTTAACTCCGATATGAAAGTGGGCGGTGTGAGTGTCCATTTTGTCAGTAGCGAACTTGACGGCGGGGAGATAATCTCTCAAAAGTGTTTCCAAAAAGACGACGGTATGAGCTTTGAGGAGTTTAAAAAGAGGATAAAGGAGCTTGAGTTTGAACTTTTGCCTCAAGCTATCGTAAAAATATTAAAGGATTGAATATGGAAAATAGGGCTGAAGTGAAGATAACGGGAGTGGATATACCTTTTTGGGACCTTGTGGTGCTTATCGTCAAGATAGCTTTAGCCTCCGTGCCTGCGATATTTATACTTTGGTTTGTTTTTGCGATGATAGGTATGCTTTTTGGCGGAATATTTATGCATCCGATGTTTTAGGAGATTTTCAAGGAGAGCAATACCGCTAAAAGTACGGGCGGAGTAGCCAAAAGACCAAACTTCGTATATTGCCAAAAGCTTATATGCACCCCTTTTTTATCCAGTATATGAAGCCATAAAAGAGTTGCCAAAGAGCCGAAAGGAGTTATTTTCGTGCCGAGGTTGGAGCCTATGATATTTGCGTAAGCCAAAGCGTGATTTGTCGTTTCGGCTATCGAGATATCCATTATCATGATTGTCGGCAGATTGTTCATAACGGCGCTTAAAAGCGCCGATAAAAACCCCGTTGCTACGATAGAAACCCTATCTCCTTGTCGTATAAATTCGTTCAATAAAAGGGTGATATAGTGGGTAAGTCCCGCATTTTTCAAGCCGTAAACCACCACATAAAGTCCGATACTAAACCACACTATTTGCCAAGGCGCATCTTTGACTATCTTTAAGGCGTTTACGCTTTTTGAGTAAGATGCGATAGCTAAAAAAGCCACTCCCCCGCTTAAAGCAAAAACGCTAATGGGTACCTTGTATATATCGCCTATGATATAACCCGCAAGCAAAACGACCAAAAATAGCCAGCTAAACTTAAAAAGGGTTTTGTTTTTTAGTATATCGTTTTCGTTTTTTAGCAAGGAAGCGTCTATCTTTGCGGGTATATCTCTTTTAAATATAAACCACAAAACGGCGATAGAAACAACCGTGCTTACGATATAAGGTATATACATATTTTTAAGGTATTCAAGAAATCCTATACGGAAAAAATCCGCCGTTATGATGTTTGTAAGATTTGAAAAGACAAAAGGCAAAGATGCGCTATCGCTGATAAAACCTCCCGCTAGCAAAAATGCCAAAATGGTTTTTTTCTCAAGTCGTAAAATTTTCATTTTCGCTAAAAGGATGGGTGTGAGTATGAGTGCCGCTCCGTCATTCGCAAAAAGTGCCGAAACAAAGCTCCCAAGAAGCAAAGAGTATACAAACATTACTCTTCCGTCGCCTTTGCTTAGCTTTGCCGTCTTTATGGCGCACCACTCGAAAAATCCTATCTCATCAAGCACCATAGATAACAAAATGATGCCTATAAAAGCCAAAGTGGCGTCCCAAACTATGCTTATAACCTCTTTGATATCCGATAAGCTTACGATACCCGTAACAAATGCGACAAAAGCGGCGGTAACGGCTATGGTGCCTATCTTTAAGCCTTTAGGTTGAGTGATTATGAGGATAAGAGTGACAACAAACAGCAAGACGGATAAAAGCATACTTCCCCCGAAACTATGGCAATATGAAAGTATAACATTTTGCATAAAAATATCACATAAAATGTCGGCTTTACTTTTTGAGTATATGCAGGTATTCGAAAGTCTTGTCGTGTTTGAGGGTGTTTTTTTTCGTTTTGTTAGCTTTAAATCTTTGATACTCTTTAAGAGCCAAATCGTACTCTCCGTATTTTTGCATTATCTCTTTGATATCGGTTTTACTCATCAGCCCTTCGTTGTTGTAGCTTAAAAAGATATATTTAAAATCGGCGTTTTTTATCAAATCTTCAAAAGTTTTTTTCACCTCTTTTCTTTTGCAATAGTTTGAGCGATTGTACTCTTTTGGCAATCCCGTTTTTCCTTGAGGGGTAAATCTTTTATATAAGGATATCGTGTTGAGCAAATGGTAATTTGCGCTATATTGTCTATGGTTGTACGGCGGGTCAAGATAAAGTATATCTCCTTTTATCTCTCTTATGAGGCTGTTTGCGTCTTTTTGAAAGACAAAGTGGTCGTTGTCGTTTTCTTCATAAAAGGCGGGCTGAAGCACCAACTCTTTTTTAGCCGATTTTTTTAAATGTTTTAAAAACGCACCGTAAACGCTTGCGGTATTTGCCACTTTGTCCGCACTCTCAAGTAGCGAGGCAAGCAAAAAGTAGTACATATCGTCATCTATCTCTTTTGAGTTAAGCCATTTTTCGATTTGCACTCTTATAGCGTCTATCTTTTTTCCGTTGGTGTCGCTAAAGTATTGTCTGCCGCTTCCGCCGCCCAAGCAGTAGTTTTGGTAGATAAAGCCGTTTTCTACGGGTTTGATGTTATCTAGTTTTTTTATGTAGTCTTCTTTGTTTTTGATTTTTTTGTGATTGCCTATGTAGTTTCTGTTTAAGACAAAGCTATAATGTTCCAAATCGTTCGCTACGACTTGCTTGACATCTTTTTTAAAACTTCTCGCCACTATCCCCGTCCCCGCAAAAATATCGCAAAAAGTCTTATCCCCTAAACTACCCGCAACATTGCAAATCTGCTCTTTTATCCAAGATGACAGCTTAAGTTTGGAGCCTATATAGTTCATTTTCAATCCCGACTATCTTTAATCTAAGCTTCCCCTCATTATCATTTTAACCTGTTGATTGCTATTATACCACTATAGTTGTTTGGTTGCAAATATTGCAATATCAACCGATTTATATCAACGAATACGCCATTTTGAAGGCTAGGATGTATAAAAGTAGGGCTATTATCTTTTTTATCTGTTTGGCATCAAGTTTGAAGTGCATGACGGCATTGCCTATATAGCCTCCAAGGATTGCCGCAAGGGCAGTGACCCCAAGGAGAGTCCAATCTATCTTTACAAAAGATATGTATGACAAAAAGGCACTAAAAGTTGAAAACGGTATCATAAAACTAACCGCAACCGCCATCTTTTTGGCATCAAATCCTAAAAGTATCATCAATGGCAACACCAAAGCTCCTCCTCCTATGCCAAGAAGCCCTGATATATAGCCCACTACCGCACCCAAAGAATAGAGTATCCACTTTTTTTCATATTTAAACTTCGCCTCTTTTTTACTAAAAAGCATCATTGTAGCGCTAAATATCAAAAAGAGTAAAAAGCCCCACTTAACGATATGTATATCGATAAATTTAGAACTATACGCTCCCAAAGGAGAGCATA
>JAADDL010000022.1 GCA_013153915.1 Campylobacterota bacterium | reverse complement strand
TACTCATCCGGTAGATAATCAAGCTCGACTTTATGTCTTTTTGCTTTTATCTTTACGCCTTCGTTTGAACCTATTTCATCAAGAAACTCTTTTATCTTTTTGTCCAAAGCCTCTTCATCTTTGATGAGTTCCGGGTCGTAAGTGATTTTTATGTCTATGACTTTGTGATTTTTCATCTTTTTATCCTTTAAATTTGTTTTTAAATAACTCTTCTATCTTTCCTACTATCGACGGGTCTTCGATGGTGGATATGTCCTGAGTTATCTTTTCGCCTTTTGCGATGGCTCTTAAAATCCTTCGCATAATTTTACCACTTCTTGTCTTAGGCAATCCTGGCACTATCAAGACGGAGCCGACTTTTGCGATAGGTCCAATCTCCTGAGTGATTAAAGTGTTGATATTTTTTACGAGTGTCTCTTCATCTATATCTTTTTTAGTAACGATATAGGCAAATACATCTTCTCCTTTGATATCGTCCGGTTTACCTACGACGGCAACTTCGGCAACATGCTCTTCATGTCCGATGACACCCTCTATCTCGGCAGTTCCTAGCCTGTGTCCCGAAACATTGATAACATCGTCCGTTCTACCTGTGATAAAGATATATCCGTCTTCGTCATAGATAGCGGCATCACCTGAAAAATAGACCGGTTTTCCGTCTTTTTTGCAATCTCCAAAATATGACTTGACAAATCTATCGGGATCTCCCCATATAGTTCTTATCATGCTAGGCCAAGGTTTCGTGATACAAAGATAACCTTTTTCTCCCGTAGGTACTTTGTTGCCTTCTTCGTCGATGATTTCGGCTTTTATGCCCGGAAGCGGAAATGTCGCGGAGCCCGGTTTTATAGGCGTAGCTCCCGGAAGCGGGCTTATCATGTGTCCTCCGGTTTCCGTTTGCCACCAAGTATCCACTATCGGGCATTTTCCTCCGCCGATGGTTTCATAGTACCACATCCAAGCATCAGGATTGATAGGCTCACCAACCGTTCCAAGAACTTTTAGACTGCTTAGATCATATTTTGAAGGCTCGTCGGCTCCTACTTTGTGTAAAAGTCTGATAGCCGTAGGAGCTGTGTAAAATTGATTTATCCTCATCTCTTCTATCATCTTCCACCATCTGCCGGCATCGGGATACAAAGGAACTCCTTCGTACATGACGGTTGTAGCGCCTATGGCAAGAGGTCCGTATACTATATATGTGTGACCGGTGATCCAGCCCACATCTGCGGTACACCAAAAAGTGTCATTCTCTTTTACGTCAAATACGTTTTCCATAGTGTATTGAGCCCAGAGGATATATCCCGCTTGGGAGTGTTGTACGCCTTTTGGTTTGCCGGTACTTCCCGAAGTGTAAAGTAAAAATAGCGGATCTTCGCTATCCATCTCTTCGGCTTCGCAAAATTCGGAGTAGTCGTTGATGATATCGTTGTAGATATGGTCTCTTCCTTCGACTATGTCGATATCTTCAAAATTTCTTTGTACTACAAGAACGTTTTTGACATCCTCACATCCTTGCTCTAGCGCTTTATCGACTATCGGTTTTAAAAGATACGGTTTTCCTCTTCTGTATGCTCCGTCTGCGGTGATAACGACCTTTGCGCCCGCATCTATAATCCTATCTCTTAAAGCTTCCGCACTAAATCCGCCAAAAACCACGGAGTGTATGGCTCCTATCTTTGCGCAAGCAAGCATCGCAAAAGCGGCTTCGGGAATCATCGGCATATATATAACGACTCTATCTCCTTTTTTGACGCCGAATTTCTCTTTTAGTAAGTTTGCAAATCTATTTACTCTATAAAAAAGTAGCAAATAGGTAATAATCCTTCTTGAACCGTCCTCGCCTTCCCATATGATAGCGGCTTTGTTTTTTCTCGTATCAAGATGTCTGCCTATACACTGGTGAGTTACATTTAGTTTTCCGCCCGTAAACCACTTGTAAAAAGGAGCGTTGCTTTCATCAAGCACTTTATCGTACGGTTTAAACCACTCAATCTTCTCTTTTGCGAGCTTATCCCAGTATCCTTCGTAGTCATCATCGACTTCCTCGCAAATTTCACGATATTCGCACATATTTTTTATATTAGCTTGTTTGCTAAATTCTCTATTTGGATAAAATATATCACTCATATAGTCTCCTTTTGTTAGATTTTTTATATCTGCTTTAACGAGCGTGAAAACAGATATAAAAAATCAACTAAAAGCGCCTTTGTAGATAGGCATCCGTTTTAGTTTTAGATACATCATAGCCGACATAATTGCGTCGTTTAACGCATCATGCTTTCCGAGTTTGGGTAAATCCAACTCTTTTAATATAGTATCAAATTTAAGGTCGATAAAGTCGTAAGCCGAACTTTTCTTTTTCCTTTTGTAATACATCGACGACAACTCAATGGTCTTATTTGGCAATTTGCAACCTATCAAACTTTTAGCGTATTTGCTTATCATCTCATAATCGAATTTTATATAATATCCTAAAATAGCTCTACCTTCTATAAAATCAAGAAGTTTTAAGATAGCCTCTTGGATATCTATTCCGTTTTGTATATCGCACGGTCTTATGTGATGTATCTTTATGCTCTCTTCGCTTATCTTCTTTTTCGGTTTGCAAAATATCTCAAAACTTTCGTTTATCAAGATTTTATTACCCTTTATCTTAACCGCACCTATGGAGAGTATCTCATCTTTTTTATAGTTAAGCCCCGTACTTTCGATATCAACCGCTACGACTTCGTCTTTATATTTTTCGCTATCGAATAAAAAAGAAAATCTCTCATCTTTTAGGGATTTGCGATTTAATATATATTTTATCCTATCTATCATAAGATTTTCTCTAAAGAGAAGTGGTGGATGATAAATTTTTTGAAATTGTTTACGATTTGTAAACTATCTTTTAGCAAATCCTTCTGTATTTTGCTTAAATCATTCGGGTCGATGAGATTGTCGGGTGTTTTACCGTTTTTTATCTGTTCGAGTTGAGACCTAAGCCTTATCGTGGAGAGTGCGCCGAAAGCCTCTTGTATCTCTTGGGCGAATTTTTCGTCGATGATACCTCTTTTTTTCAACTCTTCTACTCTTCCCAAGGTGGAGTAGGCTTTTATCTTATACTTCAAGCATAGCGACCTAACTCCTTGAACGATAGGAAATATACCGCCTTTTTTGATGTCTATAATTTTTGAGGATTTTAAAAATGTTGAAAAGAAGCCTACGGGAGTATCAAAAAGAGTCGTAAGCTTGGCAAAATGAGCCATGTAAATATCGTTGTTTGTATTGACGGTGTCAAATATCATCTCTTTTAGAGAGTCTATCAAAGAGTTGTCTCCCGCTACGGCTCTTGAGTCGAAAAATATGGAAAAGTGCATATAGTCATCCATATCGGGATACTCTATCCATCTGTGTATCTCTTTTTCATATTCGCTCTTTGTTTTGCACCAATATTCGTTGGATACCATAACATTGCCGTCGCACTTTGGATAGCCAAACTCGATAAGTTTTTGGGTAAAATCTTGCATATATGGATAAAACTCTCTTTTGTCCATGTGGTCTTGTATGATAAGAGCGTTATCTTGGTCTGTTCTGATGATTTGCTCTTTTCTTCCTTCGCTTCCCATAACTACAAGGCAACACTCATCTTTTAAATGTTCGGGCAATATCATCTCAAAAAGTTTTTCAAATATTTTGGTGTTGATTTCGGAGATGAGTTTTGTTATATATCTTATCTTGACACCCTTTGCGTTTAATGCTTTGATGATATTTATATAATCAAGACTGGCTTTTTGAAGCTCTTTTACGGTTTTAGCCTTTTGTATTTTGACAAGAACGAGGTGAGATTGATTTGCAAAAAAGCTAAGCAAATCTATCTGTTCCAATATGCCTATGAGTTTTCCCTCTTTCGTAACTCCGACTCTTTTTATGATATGTTTGGTAAAAAGGAATAGAGCGTTAAACAAAAAGTCGTCCTCATCGATAGTGATAAGAGGAAATTTTGCAATCTCTTTGACTTTTATATTTATATCACAATCCCCTTCGGCAAAATATTTTTTTATATCGCTATCGGTAATGATGCCGAAATCGTCATCTTTTTGTATGATAATGGATGAGCTTTTATGCTGAATAGACCTTTTGATAGCCTCTATAAGCCTATCGTTTTCGTCCGCAAAACATGGAGCGTGCAAGTAGGCTTGAGAAACCTTTGCGGTCATAAATTCACTTATGTCGTTATCGCTCTCCTTTTCTCTTAATAGTCTTAGTTTTTCCGCCAAATCGAGCAAAAAAAAGTTTTTAAATTCTTTATTTTTTTCAAAAAGAGTCAAAAAACCTTTTTTACTAAGCTCATAACATATCAAATCACTCTCGGTCTTAAATACGGTATCGCTTTTTTCGTATATCAAACTATCTTCGTCAAAACAATCTTTTTGGTGATACTCTCTTATTTGTTCATCCTCTTTGTATTCGATAACTACGCCTTTTATCACTATAAAGAAGTGTTCGGGTATATTTTGGGTATCTATAAGCACCGTATCTTTGGGGTAATACGCTATGTTTATCTCTTTTATGGCTATTTGTAGTTCATCATCGCTTAAAAGGTCAAAAGGGTGAATACTCTTTAAAAACTCCTCTTGTTCATGTAGGCTCATCATAACTCCTTTTGATATGAAAGATAGAGGGAAAAACCCTCTATCTTTTAGTGTGCTTGTGCCGCTCCCGCTCCTCTTGGAACTCTTATGTTTTCAACAATCTCTTGTATCTCTTTCGGAGGTGGAGGCGTAAGGTTCGCTACGACTATGGCGACTATGAAGTGTATCACCATACCTATAGTGCCTATACCCGTAGGCGCAACGCCAAATAGATAATCTTTAGGATTTCCGCCCATAAAGACGAAATATACGATATAGCCGAATGTAAAGATAAGTCCCGCCAACATTCCGGCTATTGCGCCTTGTTTATTCATCTTCTTGTAAAAGATTCCCATTATGATAGCGGGGAAAAAGCTAGCCGCCGCCAAACCGAACGCAAACGCAACGACCTGAGCGACGAATCCCGGAGGATTTATGCCCAGATATCCCGCCACCAGTATCGCCGCAATCGCCGCTATCCTAGCCCACATAAGCTCCGCTTTTTCACTGAGTTTGGATAGTCCCGTAGTCGGGTCTTTGAAGATAACTTTTCCCATAAGGTCATGAGATATGGAAGCCGATATGACCAAAAGCAAGCCCGCCGCCGTAGATAGCGCCGCCGCAAGACCTCCCGCGGCTATAAAAGCTATAACCCAGTTCGGTAAGTTGGCGATTTCGGGATTTGCTAAAACCATAATATCTCTATCGACATATATTTCGTTTGCTATGCCGTGATTTCTCTTTAGTTCGGCTTCGGTAGGAGCGCCTGCCGGATTTGATGTGAGTCTGTGTCCGTCGGGAGCCACTTTTCCGTTAAATTTAGGCTTTCCTTTAGGTCCTATGAAAGCTTTTCCGTTGGCATACTGTATCTTGCCGTCATGGTTTCTGTCGTTCCAAGCAAGAAGTCCGCCTTCTTCCCAAGTCTTAAACCAGTGACCGTCGTTGGGCGTGCCGTCCTTGTGTTTTACTTTTCCTTCTACAAAGGCTTTATAAGGAACATTTTGAACATTTTTTATAAGATTGACTCTTGAAAAAGCGGCAACCGAAGATACCGTAGTATAAAGGATGGCTATAAAAAGCAAAGCCCATCCGGCGCTTATCCTTGCGTCTTTAACTCTCGGTACGGTAAAAAATCTAACGATAACATGAGGAAGTCCCGCCGTACCTACCATAAGCGCAACGGTTAGCATAAACATATTCCAAAGATTGCCCGGTTGCGTGTAAGCGTTAAATCCCAAATCCTGTATGGACTTATCGAGTGCGTGCATCAGAAAAGTTCCGGCGGGTATGGTGTGTACTCCGTCGTCAAACGCAAATGTCGTATGTCCGAAAATACCTAGTTGCGGTATCGGATTGCCGGTTACTTGCAAAGATAGGAATATCGCCGGAATCGTGTAAGCAAATATCATAACGGTATATTGAGCCACTTGAGTATATGTGATACCTTTCATGCCTCCAAGTACCGCATATACGAATACTATCGCCATACCTATAATGACACCGGTATTTACGTCAACTTGCAAAAATCTTGAAAAAACTATACCGACACCTCTCATCTGCCCCGCGACATAAGTAAACGATACGAATATAACCGCTATAACCGCAACGGTTCTAGCTATATCGGAGTAGTATCTATCTCCTATGAAATCCGGAACGGTAAATTTACCGAATTTTCTAAGATAAGGAGCCAAAAGAAGCGCCAAAAGGACATAACCGCCGGTCCAACCCATCAGATACGCTCCGCCGTCACTACCTTTAAAAGCGATGATACCGGCAAGAGAGATAAACGAAGCCGCACTCATCCAGTCCGCGGCGGTCGCCATACCGTTTGCTATAGGATGAACTCCGCCTCCTGCGACATAAAACTCTTTCGTGCTTCCCGCTTTAGACCAAAGCGCTATACCTATATATAGAGCAAAAGAGAGTCCTACAAATAGATAAATAAGTGTTTGCAATCCCATTCTAACTCCTTTTACTCATGAACATCGTATTTTTCGTCTATCTTATTCATTAACTTGGCGTAAACGAATATTAAGATAACAAATACGTATATCGACCCTTGCTGGGCAAACCAAAATCCTAACTTGACACCGCTTATCTCAATCGAGTTTAATTGATTGATAAACAGTATCCCGGCACCGTACGAGACGATGAACCAGATAACTAAAAGCTTTAAGATGGTAGAGATATTCTCTTTCCAGTAAGCTTTTGCATTTTCCTGCGTCATTAGCTCTCCTTTTTGTTTTTTACCACAGTATTATAAAAAGTTATCGTAGCAAAATCGTAGCATTTGTCTAAATGTTATGTTAATGTCATTATTATTTTGAAAAATGTGTAAAATCGAAACATAAAATATCCATTTTAGATATCGGTTTTTACCGTTTGTTACTATCAGCGATATTTTGGTCTCAAGCTATATGGTATAATTTAGAAAAATATCGGAGGTTTATCGTGAGTATCGCTATACTTTGTTCGGGAGGGGACGCGCCGGGTATGAATCCCGCTATAAAGAGATTTGTGGATTACGCTTATCTAAAAGGCGATAAGCCCTATTTTATCTACGACGGTCTTGAAGGTTTGATAGACGCTCAAATAAAGCCGGCTACCCATAAAGACGTAAGCGGTATCATGCATAAGGGAGGCTCTATCATAGGCACTTCAAGGTCTAAAAGGTTTTTTCAAAAAAGTTATAGAGAGAAAGCTTACGAAAATCTAAAAAGTAGAGGTATAGACTCTCTTTTGGTGCTTGGAGGAGACGGGAGTTTTAGGGCTATGGATGTTTTTAGCAAAGAGTTTGATATATCTTTTATAGGTATTCCTACAACGATAGATAACGATATAGCGCTTAACGACTACTGTTTAGGAGTCGATACGGCTTTAAACGTCATAAGAGACGCTACGGATAAGATAAGAGATACCGCTTCGACCTTTAGAAGAGGTTTTGTGATAGAGATAATGGGGAGAGAGTGTGGATATCTTTGTGCCGCTTCGGCGGTGGCTTGCGGGGCTGAACTTTGTATCATACCCGAGGTCGATACGGATCTATCTTTGGCGGAGAGGATACTCTTGGAGCAAATAAAGAACGGTCGAAAATATGTGCTTTGTTTTGTGGCGGAAGGTACGGCAAAGACGGATTATATGGTGGAGTGGATAGAGAAAAAGTTAAATCTCGAAACAAGAAAAAGCGTACTTGGGTATATACAAAGAGGGGGAAATCCTACCGTTTATGATAGATTGATGGCTTTTGAGTATGTGGTTAGAGCGTTAAACTCCTTATATAGCGGAAAAAATATAAATAGCGTCATTACATATAGAAACGGAGAGTTCTTTTATCATAATATAGGCGAGATTGTAAGTTCGTCATATGAGATAAGCCATCGTATTACCGATATGCTTAATTATATAGGATAGTTTTATGGGTTATATTGTTTGGATAAAAATATAAAATTTGAAGTTAAATTTTTATTTGAGCCTTGTTAAAACCAATTTTCGCTATAATATCGGCTCAAAAACTAAAAAGGGTAAAAAATGAAAGTATTACTTATAAAAGATGTAAAGAACTTGGGTAAAGCCGGAGAGATAAAAGAGGTTAAAGACGGATACGGAAGAAATTTTTTGGTTGCCAAGGGTTTTGCCAAAGTCGCTACCGATAAAGTTATCAAAGAGTGGGAAGAGGAGCAAGCGCGACTCAAAGCCGAGCTTGAAGCCGAGATAGCGAAACTCAAAGAGATAGAAGAGTCTTTGAAGGATAAAAGAGTAGTCATAAAGAGAAAACTCGGAGCAAACGGTTCTCTTTTTGGTGCGGTGACAAAAGAGGAGATAGCTAAAGAGCTTAAAAATCAAACGGGCTTTGAGATAGATAAAAAGCATGTAGAGATAGATAAAGCCATCAAGGCTACGGGAGAATACGAAGTCTCTTTGAAGCTCGGACACGGTATCCATGCCAAGTTTACGCTTGCGGTCGAGGGTGAGTAATGTTTGAAGCTACAACCATACTTGCCGTCAAAGGCGAGGGCAGGGCGGTCATAGGCGGAGACGGTCAAGTTACTTTCGGAGATACCGTATTGAAAGGAAACGCCGTAAAGATAAGAAAACTTTTAAACGGAAAGATTTTAGCGGGATTTGCGGGAAGTACGGCTGACGCTTTTAACCTTTTTGATATGTTTGAGGGTATTTTGGAGCAGAAAAAAGGCGACCTTTTAAAATCCGCCATAGAGTTTTCCAAACAGTGGAGAAAAGATAAGTACCTAAGACGACTCGAAGCTATGATGATAGTTTTAAATACCAAGCACATCTTTATCTTAAGCGGTACGGGAGATGTAGTGGAGCCCGAAGATAAGACTATTGCCGCCATAGGAAGCGGAGGCAACTTTGCCATATCCGCCGCTAGGGCATTAAAAAGACACTCGTCGTTGAATGATGAAGAGATAGTCAAAGAGTCTTTAAATATAGCTAGCGAACTTTGTATATATACGAACAATAATATAAACATCTATACATTAGAGGATAAGGAAGAGGATAAATGAATTTGACACCGAAAGAGATAGTAAAATATCTTGATGAGTATATCATAGGGCAAAAAGATGCCAAAAAAGCTATAGCTATAGCACTTAGAAATAGATATAGAAGAATGCAACTGCCAAAAGAGATGCAAGATGAGATAATGCCTAAAAATATACTTATGATAGGTTCTACCGGAGTGGGTAAAACGGAGATAGCAAGAAGACTTGCTAAAATGCTTAGTTTGCCTTTTGTGAAGGTGGAGGCTAGCAAATATACGGAAGTAGGATTTGTCGGTAGAGATGTGGAGTCTATGATAAGAGATCTTGTGGCGGCTTCTATAAATCTTGTAAAAAAAGAGCATAAAGAAAAAAACAAAGAAGCTATCGAAAAGTATGTGCAAAAAAAGATCCTCGAAAAGCTTTTGCCGCCGTTACCGAAAGGTGCGACTGCCGAGAAGAGGGCAGACTACGATAAAAGTTATGAAAGAATGGTAGAAAAGTTTAAAAGAGGAGACCTTGACGATCTAAAGATAGAGATAGAGGTCAATAAAGGCTTGGGAGACGGGGTGGATAACTCATTGCCTCCCGAGATCATAAAAGTACAAGAATCTTTTGTAAAAATACTCGGTAGTGGTAGAGAAAAGATTAAAAAAGAGGTAAGCGTAAAGGAAGCTAAAGAGATTCTTAAAAATGAAGCAAGTGAAACTCTTTTGGACATGGATGCCGTAAAAAGCGAAGCCTTAAAAAGAGTTGAAAATGGTGGAATTGTATTTTTGGATGAGATAGACAAGATAGCGGTCAGTCAAAAGAGCGGCTCAAGACAAGACCCGAGTAAAGAGGGTGTGCAAAGAGATTTGTTGCCTATCGTCGAGGGAAGTACTATCAACACTAAGTACGGCACGGTAAAGAGCGACCATATACTTTTTATAGCCGCCGGCGCATTTCATCTAAGTAAACCTAGTGACCTCATACCCGAACTTCAAGGAAGATTTCCTTTGAGGGTTGAGTTAAATCCTTTGGATGAAGAGATACTCTATCAAATACTTACTAGACCTAAAAATTCTTTACTAAAACAGTATCATGCTTTATTAAAAACCGAAGGGGTGGAGTTAGAATTTGAAGATGATGCCATTAGGGCAATGGCTAAAATATCTCATATAACAAATGAAAAGACCGAAGATATCGGAGCCAGAAGACTTCATACGGTTATCGAAAAAGTGCTTGAAGAGATAAGTTTTGAAGCTGATGAGCATAAAGGCGAAAAGATAACCGTGACAAAAGAGCTTGTCCATGAAAGATTGGATGAAGTTGTTGAGGATGAAGAGAGTTCGAGGTATATACTTTGATGGAGTCTCAAGGCGAAATGGAACAAAAAGCCGGTTTTGTAGCTGTGGTCGGTAGACCGAATAGCGGCAAAAGTTCTCTTTTAAATTGGCTTATAGGTGAGAAGCTGGCGTTGGTTTCACATAAAGCAAACGCCACCAGAAAAAGGATGAATTTTATAGTGATGCATAAAAACGCTCAGATTATCTTTGTGGATACTCCCGGCATTCATCAAAAAGAGAGACTTTTGAACCAGTTTATGCTTGAAGAGGCTATAAAGGCTATCGGGGATTGCGATTTGGTGCTGTTTTTGGCGTCGGTTAAAGATGACTTAAAAGAGTACGAAGAGTTTTTAAGGTTAAATAAAAAAAATCGTCCCCATATCGTTTTGCTGACAAAAATGGATCTTGTATCTAAAGAGAGGCTTTTACAAAAGTTGGGAGAGTATCAAAAATTTCAAGATAGATATCTTGAGATAGTTCCAATATCCATAAAAAAGGGGACAAAACAGAGCGATTTGTTGGATATAGTAGTGAAATATCTACCAAATCATCCATATCTGTACGATCCTGAAATGTTGACAACGGAAAACCTTAAAGAGATATACAAAGAGTATATTAGAGAAGCGGTATTTAACAATCTTAGCGATGAGATACCATATCTAAGCGATGTTATCGTAGAGAGAGTCGAAGAGTTGCCCGATATGGAGAAAATATATGCTAAGATTGTGACTGAAAAACGCTCACAAAAAGGTATTATCATCGGAAAAGGCGGTTCGGCCATCAAAAGAATAGGCATAGAAGCTAGAAAAAACATAGAAGATTTAAGCCAAAAAAGAGTTTTTTTGAAGTTGGAGGTTGTGGTTAAACCAGGTTGGAGCAAAGACAAAAAGAAGCTTTTTGATATTGGATATAGGGTTAGAACGTAGTTTTTTACCGAGAAATAGGTAAAAAATGATATTTAAAAGGATAAATTAAGTTAAAAATCATTAAAATTATGATTATGTAAAAAAACGGGTGGAAAAATGGCAAATAAAGAGATAGCAAAAAAAAGATACAGTTCGATAGTTACGATTGATCCTGATACTCTCAAGTCATATAAATTTCAAAATAATGAAATAAAGCTAAATAAACTTTCCGGTTTTAAAAAAGAGAACTTTTATATATCTATAATTAGTTCAAAAAATCTAATCACAGATTCTATTGAGATAAGCAGAAATATACCCGATGAAGATCTTGATAGCACTATTGATATACAAGTTTATGATGAGCTAAATTTTGATCCAGCAGTACAATATACGATATTTTATAAAGAGTTTTTTGGCTTTGAAAATAGTAGTAAAAGAAAATTTAATATTTTTGCTATAGAAACTTCAAAAATTCAAGAAGAGTTTTCAGAAGTTATAAAAAAAGTAAAATATATTGACTATATTGTTCCTGAACCTTTTTTGATTAAATCTCTATATGATAAATCATATCTTGAAAGAGATAGTGTTGATTGTTTTTTATATTTCAAAAAGAGTGATGCATTTTTAGCTATATATGCTGATGGTGAGTATCTTTATTCTAAATCACTTAACTATTCCATAGATAGAATGCATGAAAAGTTCTGTGAAATAACCGGCGAAAGTATTAATTATGATGATTTTATAAATTTTATCCTTACCGGTGAATCTGTCAATATTTCACAAGAAAATCAAAAATTGATTATAAAATTATATAAAGAGATGTTCGTTTATATAAACGATATTATTTTTTACGCAAAAAGAGCCTATCTAATTGAAAATATCAATAGAATTTATGTAAATTCTTGTATTGGTTTATTTAAAAATATAGATAGATACATAAGAACATATATCGATATTGAGCCGCATGAGTTAGATATAAAGATTGCCAAGAACTCAAAAGAGGTAAAAAGCGAACAGTTGCATAATCTAATGATATTAACAGCATTAGAGTATATTGAAGAGCCTGATGATGGATTGAACTTCTCTATTTTTAAAAGACCGCCACCTTTTAGACAAAGACCAAGCGGTAAATTGTTTATGGTTTTTGTATTATCATTGGTTTTGTCTTTAGCTTATCCTTTGTATGAATTTGGATATGCTTACTTTTTAAAAATGCAACTTGTAAACTTAAGCAAAGAGGAGCAGAAGTTATTTATCGAAGCATCTTCTTTGAAGCAAAAATTAAAAGCTTTGGAGAAGGAGAAGAAAGCTGTAG
>JAADDL010000027.1 GCA_013153915.1 Campylobacterota bacterium | reverse complement strand
TAGATTTTGCAAAATATTTTCGACTACGATATACCACCGATAAATAAAGAGTCCTTTTGGACTCTTTTGCAAAAAGATAACATACAAATCAAATACATCATAAGCAATACACTATCTACTCAAAGAGAATTTGTCTCCGAAAAAGACGAGTGGGTAGTCTTGCTTCAAGGTTGCGCCAAGATAAAGATGGGAGATATTACTTATAAACTCAAAAAAGGTGATACTCTTTTTATCCCTGCAAATACTAAACACACACTACTAAAAACAAAAAAGATAGCCCGCTGGCTTTGCGTCTATCTATAAAGTATCTCTATACCCGACGAGTTTGGCGCTATCGTCACATCGGTTTCTATATGGTCTGTATTTTTGTATCTCAATTTGATACTTTGGACGATATTGTCTTGATAGACTATACTTATCTTATCGGTCAATCTCTTCTCGATTTCAAAACCCAAAGTACCCTCTTTGGTTGTCAAAAGCTCCACTCTATCCAACCCTATACCCAAAGTATCCGATATACCTTTTGCGAAACTATTTCCAAAAAGACTAAGAGCTTGAGCGGTCTTTCCTCTTGAAAGTGTCGTAAATTTCGAATTGAATATCAAAATAGACAATATATCGTTTTGGCTAAGATACGGTTCGCTACTAAAGTTTAAGACGGGAGAACTTAGCTTTCCGCCTATAAATATAGTTATCTTATAAGGCTCTTTTTTGTAGTAAGCCTTTAAGTTCAGATAAGGATTTAAAACATCTCCGTCAAAAATCACCCTGCCCTTGCCCACTTCAAACTTCCTGCCGTCACTCTCGTAAACTCCGCCCAACAAGTCAACATAGCCGTAAACACCAAGCTTTTTACCTTTATATCCAAAAAGAGTTATATCGTTTTTAAAATATATCCTATTTTTACCCTCGACATACTCCATCTTGGTTTTTGATATGATATTGACAAGTATCTTTAGGTCGGCATTTTTCTCTTTTTGATCTATTTTTCTATGATTGACAAAGATAATATCCTTGTCACTTATCTCATATCTTTTTTTAGGTTTATAACTTACCTTACCGCCCAAAAGATATATCTTGCCCTCTATCGACGGTTTATTCTTTTTTTGCATATACTTCAAATCCATTTGACACTCTATATCGGCTTCCGGCTCTTTTAAGTGAAATTTAGACGATTTGATATGAAAATCACTCTCATTTTTTGTCGATACTCCCGCGATATTTATCTCATCATTTAAGTAGATATCCACTTTTACACCGCTTTTTTGCAATAAAATCGTAGATAGTTTACGGCTGTATAGTTTTCTATATTTATCCAAGATATAAGCCCACCCTTGATAACTATTTACAAACAAACCTCCATCTTTATAGGAAAAATCGGCATTAATATCTTTAACAAAAAAGAATTTATCAAACCCCACTCTATAAAGATACCATGGGGATTTTAAAACAAAATCGTATCTATCCTCAAAAAATTTTCCTTTTAACGACAACTGCGTGTCCATCTCTTTTGACAAGCCAAAACGGTAAACCTCTTTTACTTTTTTTAGACTCTCTCTTAAAGAGTCGATATCTAAGGTAAACTGATATCTTTTTATATCTCCCCAAATTTTTCCTTTTACTCCAAAACCTTTCAAAGAACCTTTTATATCTTTCGTATCGCTATCGTAAAGTAGTTTAGCTTTTAGGTATCTATCTTTTAACAACGCTTTTATAAATCTATCGTTTTTTGATATGTCATACGAAAAAGGAAAAAGCTTTTTTATCTTAAAATTAGCATCCAAACCTTTTAGCAAGGAGTTTTCCGATAAAAAAGCACTACCATGAGTCCTCTTTTCTTTTAGCAAATACCGACCTTTAAAGTTTATGATATTTGAATTAATTTTATAAGCGACAACGATATCATCAAGCTTATCCGCTCTGAAAATAGTATCGGCTTTTACGCTAAATGTAACATCTTGCCTACTCTTTTTTATAAAATCTTTCAACCTTAAAACTTTTGTTTTCAATGACGCCTCTACCAAAGAGGTCTCTTTTTTGTACTTTATTGCAAGATTGGCTTTATCGCTTTTGCACTCAAGATAAAAATCTTTTTGAGTGCCGCTAAAAGTAGCCTTGGCTCCTTTTACGATAGGCAAAAATCTTTTGTCTATATCTTTAATATCTTCAACTTCTACCACTCCGCTATATGTCGGTTCTTTATCCAAAAAGTATTTTAAGTCTGATTTTATAAGCATAGTATGGATGTACCTTGAAGTTGCCAAAAGGGTGATATCGGAACTTAGATATCTTTTATCGCCTTTGTATATAGATGAAATTTTTGCGTTTTTAAGTTGAAAAAGCTCTTTATAATGAAAGTTTGATTTTACGAAAGTATCCCAAATCACATCCTCGCCTTTTAAAAAACCTTTTAGACGAATATGAGAATATAAGGCGTTTAAGTAGATATCAAAACTCTTACTCTTCAAATCCAAAACAGACTCTTTTTTATCGTTTGAAACCTCAAAGCTTTTATCTTTTATCGATAATCTAAAGTGAAATTTATCTAACTTTACTACGGCATTTTTGTACAACATTGAAGCGTTGATATCTCTTAGATAAATGTTTTTACCTTTTATGCTCGATGATGTGAGCAAAATATCATGCAAACCCTCGCCGTACTCCCCTTTTATCGACATATCTCCGTCAATATATTTTGTCTTTATCGACAATGCTTTGCCAAATCTTTTTACAAAGCTATTAAGAGAATTTATTCTAACCTTATAGTTATACACCGAGCCGTTTTTGTAAATATCCGCTTTGCCGCCTTCAAATTTTGATAAAATCTTTAACCTATGATTCTTTAGGTTATATTTTGCTACCGCTTTTACAAAAGTATCGTTGACATCCGCCGTTATAAAGTGCCTATGTTTATCTATCTCAAACTTTATAGGGAAAAATAGCCTAAATCGCTTATTTAGAGTGGAATTTTTGGGCAAAGTTACCGAACCTTTTAAGCTACTCTTTGAGATAGATAGCCTCATATTTGAGTTAAACATATCCGAAACAAGTCTCATATCCGCATACTTTGCCATCTCTTTCATATCAAAAAATAGCTTAAAACCGTTTGCTCTCAAAGCACCCGATAAACTCTTATTGTCACCTTTTAAAACTATTTTTGAACCTTTTAAGAGTTTGGTGATATTAGTATCGATATTTTTAAATCTTTCAAGATAGATTGTAGCTTTATATGAGAGTTTGTCTTGTTTCGTATCGTATCTGATATTTGATAAAGCTTTTATAGATAAGCTACTTTCTTTATTTGGAGCAATATCCCCGAACAAAGTAGAATTTGCTTCCATAACTCCGCCTTTAAAGACAAAGTCTTTAACTAAAATCTTTATATCCTTCATCTTAAATTTATCGTATATAAACTTATCGATAGACACATCGGCATAGTCCATATAAAGACCGAAAACCTTTTTGTCCTTGTTATCTTTTTTTGAAAAATCTTTTTGAAAAGTTAGCATATTGTCTATATTTAGAGAGTTGATTTTTAATTTGGATATATGAATCTTTCTATCCAAAAGCTCTTTTAGAGAATACTTTAGATATATCTTTTTAGCCAACTCTTTATCTTTATATTTTACCCCAAACACGCTAATAGATGAAAAAATATCCCCGTCAATTTTCTTGAAAGATACTTGGTATTTTTCAAAAGCCTCTTTTGCAATACACTCGAGCAAAACTCTATTTGTCGTAAAGTATGCCAAAGATGAGACAAAAGCGACAAGTAGCGTCATATAAAAAAGAGTTTTTTTCAAAATGACTCTCCTATTTGAAAGTGCAAGGCGTATATCGAACTATCATCGGCATTAAAACCCAAATCAAACTTTAAAGGTCCGATTACCGTTTTGTATCTGATACCAAATCCGTAAGCATTTACAAATCCCGCATCAAAATCTCTCTCACCGACACCCAAAAGCGTACTGTCCCAAAAAACGGCAAAAGAAAATTTACCTACTAGCGGATGTTCTATCTCTAAAGAGCTATCAAGCAGAGTCTTGCCCCCGACACCGTCACATTTGGCGTCATTTGCTCCTAATTTATTGTATCCGTATGCTCTGTTGCTAAAACTTCCGCCCGCAAAAAACAGTTTTGACTCGGGCAGAGTTTTATCAAATCTATCTATCAACCCCAACTTTGACTTGAGTGCTATCGTAAAATCTTTTATAGTTTGTATCACTCTGCCTTCTATCAAAAGTTTTGTGTATGTAGAGGATGAGCCAAGATATGTCAATGCGCTTTCAAAATATGAAGATAGATAGTAGCCGTTTTTGGGAAAAATCTTTGAATCCCTCTCGTCTATAACAACTTGTATAAACGGCGAAACCATAAAGAACTTTCCCTCATTTATAGCACAATTATCGCTAAATTTGGATATTTGGATATTTTGTATATTTACTCCCGTGTCTAGAAAATATTTCTCCAAACTTTTTTGAAAATGGATTATATCGAGCGTTTTTTTCTCTTCAAAATCGTCATATTCGGTATCCAAATAGGCAAATTCGTTTTTAAAATCCACATATCCAAATTTAGCGCTATCTAAAAAAGCGGGATAAAAGAGAGTATTTTTTATAAATTTTTCTTTTTGAGAATACTTCAAATCAAAAGATATCTTTTTTGCGTCACCTCTAAAATTTCTCTCCTCCCAGTGCAATACGCTTTTTAAACCGTATGTAGTCTCGTAACCTATACCGATGTTTTTAGAAATTTTAGAACTTACGGGAGTCAAGGAGATAGATGTATCTATCTTGTCTCCAAAATTGCTCTCTTGTATATTTATAGCGTCAAACGCCTCTAAAGCCAAAAGATTTTGGTAGCTTTTATATATCTTTTTCGGATCATAATAATCACCCTCTTTATAAAATAGCCTTGAAAGTATCACACTTTTTCGTATAGTTTTTACAGGAGATATTTCTATCTTTCCAAATCTACATCTTTGATTTTTTTTGATTTTATATACTATCTTTGCGCTTAACTTTTCAAGCTCGACATAAGCCTTGGTATCAACATCAAAGTTACAATACCCTTTTTGTCTTAGATATCTTTTTATCTCTTCTCTTGATAGTATGAATTTTCTTGCGACAAACCTATCTGATTTTTTAAAAGGTATGAATTTTTTTATATCTATATCGCTTTGGATGATAATTTTCTTGATTATGACGGGTTTGTTCTCTTTTATCTTAAAGATTACCCTTTTATTTTTCTCCTCGACCTCGACTTTGACATCATAAAAACCTTCACTTTTGTAGAGATTGATTAGATTTTTTTTCAAAATTTTTACGGCGGAACTTTTTATCTTTGGAGAGTTTTGTTTTGAAAATTCATACCAAGCTTTATCTATGACAAGATTTAGATTATCGTATAGATAGCTTGTCTTGAGCGCTTTATTGCCTTTGAAAACCACCATTTTTAGCGGTACAGCTAACAATAAAGCGCCAAATAGCAAAATAAGCGCGCATTTACGCAACATCTATTTTAAATCACCCCAATTTTCACCTATCGCCAACGAACACTTTATAGGGATATTTAATTTGTAGATATTTTCCATGATATCTTTGGCTTTTAAGGCATACTCATCTACGAAATTTTCATCAACTTCAAATATCAACTCATCGTGTATTTGAAGCAGCATCTTTCCTTGCGATTTATCCAACTCTTTGTCTATCTTATTCATAGCCATCTTTATAAGGTCAGCCGCACTCCCTTGAAATACGGTATTTGGAGCTTCCCTTAGATAGCTCGCCTTTTGCATCGGAGTTGCTCTTTTAAAGTCAAAATATCTGCGTCTTTTTAAAAGAGTCTCCACATAGCCTCTATTTTCCGCATCATGCTGGATAGACTCGAGATAGTTTTTAACGGTCGGAAATGAGTCAAAGTATCTCTTGATATACTCTTTTGCCTCCTTTAAGGGCACATTTACGGTTTGAGAGAGTTTTCTAGCACCCATACCGTAGATAAGACCGAAGTTAACGGCTTTAGCTATATTTCTTTTCTCCATAGCCTCATCTCCACCAAATATCATCCTCGCCGTTTCAAGATGTATATCTTTATCATGCATAAAAGCGTCCACCAAAGCTCTATCTTGAGAGAAGTGGGCTAAAAGCCTAAGCTCTATTTGCGAGTAATCCACCGATATAAGCTTGCATCCCTCTTTGGCAACAAAACCTTTTCTTATCTCTCTTCCAAGTTCGGTTCTTGTAGGGATATTTTGGAGATTCGGATTTTGTGAGCTTAGTCTCCCCGTAGCCGTACCCGTTTGCAAAAACGAAGTGTAAACTCTATGATTTTTATCGCTATATCCATACTTCAAAAGCGGTTTTATATAGGTTGATTGGAGTTTATAGTACTCTCTGTATTGCAGTATCTTTTCAATGATGGGATGGTCGTTTTTTAACTCGTTTAAGACTCTCTCATCGGTACTATAGCCCGTTTTAGTCTTTCGTATCACCCTTAGCTTTAACTTATCAAACAAAATAGCTCCAAGTTGCTTGGTGGAGTTGATATTGAACTCTTCTCCGGCAAGCTCATATATCTCTTTTGTCAATTTTGCCAACTCTTTTTCGCTATTTTTCAACAACTTTTCAAAAAATTCACAATCCACCTTGATACCTTCACTCTCCATCGCTATCAAGGTATTTATAAACGGATACTCAACCTCTTTAGCCTCTTTTTTCAATACTTCGTCAAGTAGATTGGTAAGCTTTTCATACAGCCTTAGGGTCATCCAAGCATCTTCACTTGCGTAAAACTTGGCACTTTGGATATCGACACTGGAAAAATCCTCTCCCTTTTTTACCGTCTCTTTAAAACTCTTCATCTTGTAGCCGAAAAATCTATCCGCCATCTTATCGAGACCGGCACTTAGCTCGGGATTTAAAAGCCAAGAGAGTATCATCGTATCCCCAAAAGGCTCTATCCTTTCAAATCCAAAATTTTTATACAAAACCGCTAAGTCGTATTTTAGATTTTGCCCCACTACCTTAAATCCCATCAGCCTCTTTAAAGCCTCTTTGGCGTCGGCTTTTAAAACTTGCCTTTCAACTCCAAGATAACTGTGGGCAATGGGAACATAGTAAGCTTTTTTGAGATCAAAAGCAAAAGAAAAACCGACTATCTTGGCATCTTTCGTATTTAAAGAGGTTGTTTCGGTATCAAACGCCACCACGGCGTCATCTTTTATGAGATCTATCGTTTCAAAAAGCTTCTCTTTGGTGTCAAGTAAAATATCTTCAAACTCTTTGCTTTTTGTCTCTTTTGTAACCGTATCGTTATCTTGCATTTGGTTTTGAAATCTTTTTAAAACGGCTTTTATGTCATACTTTAAAAGATCCTCTTTTATCTTCAATATCACATTTTCACTTGGGATTTTAAACTTTTCAATATCAAAATCCCCATCAAAAAGATCATACTTCAAAGCAACGAGCTTTTTACTCAAAAAAGCTCTATCTTTGCCTTCAAGTAGCAATTTTTTCGTTCTTTCGTTTCTTATCTTATCTATGTTTGCATATATATTTTCGATAGAGCCAAACTCATCTATAAGCTTCTTTGCCCCTTTGGCTCCTATACCTTTAACTCCCGGGATATTGTCCGCACTATCGCCCACCAAAGCAAGATAGTCGATGATGTGTTTTGGATCTACTCCAAACTTTTCTTTGCACTTCTCTTCGTTGATATTCTCTTTTTTTATAGGATCGTAAAGCACCACTTTATCGTCGTCTATGAGTTGATACAAGTCTTTATCATGACTTACTATCCGCACTTTAAAGCCGTGCTCTTTAGCCGCTTTTGTCACCGAAGCGATGATGTCGTCCGCCTCATACCTATCTTTTTCCAACTCTTGAAAACCCATTTTCTCTATCCACTCGATAGCGACCGGAAGTTGCTTCAAAAGCTCTTCGGGTGCAGGCGGTCTATTGGCTTTGTATTCGGGGTATATATCGTTTCTAAAACTTTTGCCTTTACTATCAAGAGCAAAAAGCAAGTAGCCGTTTGGATGCTCTTTTTCTATATTTGCTATAAAATTTATAAAACCGGTCAAAAGACCCGTCGGAAAACCGTCTTTGTTTCTCAAATGAGGTAAAGCAAAGTAGTTTCTAAAGAAAAAACCGAATGTATCTATAACGGTTAATGTCTTCAAATCTTATCTCCGTATTGCTCCTTGATCTGTTTTACCGCGTCCAAAAATCCCTCTTTATTTGCGGACTCTTTTTCAACCATATGAGTGGCGATCGCTATATTTCTTTCAGAAAGAGGAGAATTAACGGCGACCGCGGTTTTAATAACCTTTAAATACATAGAAAATTCTCTATATTCATCGGGTGCGCTTTGATAACTGTCGCTATATTTGATGATATTTACTATAAAATCATCAAATCCCCAATGCTCGAATATCTTTGCCGTTACTACCGATGAAGTAGTATCTACATACATCTTTTCGACTTGAGATATATCGGTAGCGCTTTGTATATCCGATTTAAATTGAAAAACCTCATCGTTCTTTACTATCTCATCGGCTATGATGATCTTGCCCGTCTCTTGCAAAAGTGCCGGCATAAACAAAGCGTCCGCTTTTGAAAAATCCACTTTTTTTAGCCAATATCTAACCATAGCTCCTTGCATATTGGATATCATAGCAAATCTTTCAGGCTCGACACCGTAAGGCTCCATATCTACTTTTAAAAGTTTTTTGACCGATACCGCCGCACTTAGAGTATATACCTCTTTCATACCTAGCATCGAAACCGCTTGAGAAACACTTTTTATCTCGTTTCTAAGACCGTACAGCGGAGAATTGACAAGTTTCAAGATATTTGCTACCAGCATCGGATCTTTCTCGACTACTTTTGACATTTCGGAAATCGTTCCGTCGTCACTTCTATATATCTTTTCAATTTCGATAAAAGTCTTAGGCAAAGGCGGTATCGACTTAATCCTATCCAATAATCCTTCAGTCATTTTCTAACTCCTCTTTTAAAAATTTTCCCGTATAACTACCACTTTTTTGATAGCTGTTTGCTATCTCCTCAACACTTCCTTCGGCGATGATTTGTCCGCCTCTATCTCCACCTTCGTAACCCATATCTATGATATAGTCACAGTTTTTAATGATGTCCATATTGTGTTCTATCACTATCACACTATTGCCGGCATCCACAAGATGATGTAAAACCTTGTTTAACTTATCTATATCGGCAAAATGAAGACCTGTTGTAGGCTCATCCAAAATATAAAGGGTATTTCCGGTATCTTTTTTACCGAGCTCTTTTGAGAGTTTTATCCTTTGAGCCTCTCCTCCGCTTAGGGTTACTGCGTTTTGTCCCAAGAGTATATAGCCAAGACCGACATCTTGCAATGTTTTTAATTTGTGATAAATCTTAGGAATAGCCCTAAAAAACTCCGTCGCTTCATCTACGCTCATATTTAAAACATCACTTATACTTTTGCCCTTATACTTTATCTCTAAGGTTTGAGCGTTATACCTCGTGCCGTTACAAGCATCACATTTTACCATGATATCGGGCAAAAAATGCATCTCTATCTTTATCTCGCCCTCGCCTTTACACTTTTCACACCTGCCGCCTTTTACATTAAAAGAAAATCTACCGACCTTATAACCTCTTATCTTTGCCTCTTTAGTTTGAGAAAAAAGCACTCTTATCTCATCCATAACGCCGGTATACGTAGCAGGGTTGCTTCTTGGCGTTCTGCCTATCGGGCTTTGGTCAAGATAGATGACCTTATCGAGCTTATCAAGTCCTTCGCACTCAACTCCCGATACTTTTTTAACCTTTTTAGCTCTATTTAAATACTCCTTGGCGATAGGCAAAAGGGTTTGAAGTATAAGAGAACTTTTACCGCTACCGCTAACCCCCGTCACGCAAACCATATTTTTTAGAGGTATCTTGACATCGAGGTTTTTTATGTTGTTTATATTGATATTTTTTAAAGTTATATACTCTTTTTGCTCTCTATCCTTTCTATAATCTATCCGTTTTCTACCGGTAAGATAATCCGCCGTCAAAGTTTTGCTCTTTAAAAGCTTTTCGTATGTTCCGCTAAAAACGACTTTACCTCCGTTTATACCGGCACCCGGACCGATATCCACTATAAAATCCGCCGCTTTTATGGTCTCCTTGTCATGCTCGACGACTATAACGGAGTTGCCTTTTTGTTGCAAATTTTTTAGAGTTTTTATAAGCTTTAAGGTATCTCTTTCATGAAGACCGATACTAGGCTCGTCCAAAACATACATCACACCGCTTAGTCCGCTTCCTATCTGGGATGCTATCCTTATCCTTTGAGCTTCTCCGCCGCTTATAGTCCTAGCGTCCCTGCCGAGCGTCAAATACCCAAGCCCCACATCTTTCAAGAAAAAAAGTCTCTCTCTTATCTCTTTCAATATAGGAGCGCTTATCTCTTTTTGCAATTTGGAAAAATATTCAAAATTTTTATCGTTTGAAAAAAACTCGTATGCTTCGTCTATAGGCATATCGAGGATGTCCGATATCCCTCTGTCGGCAACCTTGACAAATAGACTCTCCTTTTTTAGTCTATAACCCTTGCAAGAACTACAAACCTTTTCGCTCATATATTCATTGATATCTTTTTCGTTTTTTAGCATATCATACGCCAATTTTACGACGCCTTCCCACTTTCTTTTGAGCCTATGCCTTTTCCAAGTAAATTCGGCTATCTCCACTCCGCCGTGCATTACGGCTTTTTTTTGATGTTCGGGCAAATCGGAAAACGGAGTATCCATATCAATATCCGCCGCCGAACAAAACGCTTTTAAAAATTTAAAATAGTATCCTTTGTTAAAACCGTACAATATCTTTATAGCGCCTTCGTTGATACTCAAATCCTCATCAATTATCCTGCTCATATCCAAAGAGTATCTTATCCCAAGACCGTCACAAAGCTCACAAGCCCCTTTTGGAGAGTTAAAGGAGAAAGACAGCGGCTCAAGCGGTTCGTAGCTTATCTTGCACTCAAAACAAGCGTTATGTTCGCTAAAGTGGATGTGTTCGCTATCCAGACCCAACTCTTTATAATTTAATATATCGACTTCAAGCTCGCCGTAACTCTCATTTAAAGCCTTTTCGACATCTTCGGCTATTCTGCTTCTGTTTTCATCTTTTACAATCACTCTATCTATGACGACTTTAATGGTATGTTTTTTCGTCTTTTTAAGCTCTATCTCTTCATCAAGCCTCACCATAACGCCGTCTATCATCGCCCTTACATAGCCTTTATGCCTTAAAGATTCAAGCATATCGGCAAACGAACCTTTCTTCTCTTTGACTAAAGGCGCAGATAAAACTATCTTGGCGTTTTTAGGCAGTTTCAACACCTCTTCTATGATATCGCTTGAGGACATTTTGGAGATCTTTTGCCCGCACTTATAACAGTATTGCACCCCCACTCTTGCATATAAAAGCCTTAAATAGTCATATATCTCCGTTATCGTTCCGACGGTTGAACGGGGATTTTTGCTCGTTGTCTTTTGGTCTATGGCGATAGCGGGAGTCAACCCCTCTATCCTCTCGACATCGGGCTTGCCGATCCTATCTAAAAATTGTCTTGCATAAGAAGATAAAGACTCTATATATCTTCTTTGACCTTCCGCATACAAAGTATCGAAAGCCAGCGTACTTTTTCCGCTACCGCTTATACCTGTCACCACCACAAGCGAATTTTTCGGGATTTCAAGATAGTCTATATCTAAGTTATTCTCTTTTGCGTTATAAATCTTTATCATTTACGCTCCAAAAGGTTTAAATAGTTTATTTAGTATCAAAAGCAAAATAACCACATAAAAAATCAAGAGTAACTTTTTATGTCTTGTTTTATCGGTTTTATGAGAAAACATGATGCCAAAATATACCCCCACAAGTGAAAAAGCACCCACTAAAAAGCCTTTTGCGTAGTCGATATGTCCGAAATAGGACAAACTGGCAAATCCGGAAATGGATGAAAATATCACAAAAAATAGGGCTGAAGAGAGCGCTTTTTTCAAAGGAAAGTGCAAAAATCCCACTAGTATCGGAGTGATAAGCAACGCTCCTCCGATACCCACGCTTATAGACATGGTTCCTACAAAATATCCTATAAAAAATAGCAATATATTGTTATTTATCTCAGGTTCGCTAGATACTTGAGGAGCTTTGAAAAACCTATATATAGCCAAAATGACAAAAGATAAAAAGATAACGGTTAATACTTTTGATGATAGATGAGTCACTATAAAACCGCTATTTAAAGCTCCTAAAAATCCTCCTATACCCACGGCTAAAGAGTTTCCTACATGAAGTGAGCCTTTTTTGTAGTTTAGATACGAGCCGTAAAGTGAGCTAAAAACCATCTGGGTTACCGATATACCTATAGCGGTTTTTATATCATATCCTAGATACAACAAAGCTGGCACAAGCATCGTGCCGCCCCCTATAGCGAAAAAGCCCGATAAAAAACCTATAACTACACCGAGAATCGATAATACTACCAATATATTCCCCCAATTTTTAATAACATATATGATACTATTATTTCTTTAAACTACTATTTAAATTTGATAGTGTACAATATATCTATCAAATTTTAAAGGTTGGAAGTTGATATACAAATTTACCAAAAACGCAACTGAAAATTTTTTC
>JAADDL010000057.1 GCA_013153915.1 Campylobacterota bacterium | reverse complement strand
CCGGCTCTCCTAAAAGGATAGGATTGTTTTTTGTTTTTCTGATAAGGATTTGCATAACCCTTTGTATCTCTTCATCTCTTCCGATAACGGGGTCAAGCTCGTTGTCTCTAGCTTTTTTTGTCAAGTCTATACCGTATTTTTCAAGACTTTCAAGATTTTCATCCGCACTTTGAGACTCGATCTTTTTACCGCCTCTTATGGCTTCAAGACTCTTTTTTAACTCCATAAGATCTAAAAACCTTGAGAATATACTTTTAAAAGGCTCATCCTCCAAGTTTGCTAAAAGCCAAGTATCTACCGCAAGAAAATTATCTCCTATTGAGTTCATAAGTCCTTCGGCTTTTTGTAAACTCTCGGCTAATTTTCTAGAAATTTTGATATTTTCTTTTGTTACGGTTGATACTTTAGGAAGTCTATCTACTCTGCTTTTAACTTCGAGTTCGATAGCCGCTTTATCTATATTCATCTTATTTAACGCTTGATTTAGCACTGACGAACTATTTGTAAGCAGCCCCCATAGCACATGGATATCTTCAACTTCGCTGTTTTTATTGTGAAGTGCCAGTGAGATACCGCTCTCTATAGCTTGCGTCATCTGGTGAGTTAATCTTTCAAATATATTTTGCATACTCGATCCTTTAAATTTTTTTATGAAATTATACAACATTTAGTCTATCTTTGTCAAGTTTTATTAGTAGATTATGTTAAAAAATTTAAAAAGTTTCATTTATTTGTCATTTTATTAAGTTTTAGAAACTTCTTGTATATTTTAACAATCCATTTAGGAAATTTTAAGTAAAATATCATCCTATATTATAAAGATTTAAATTAGGATAGTAAAATATGAAAAAAACCAAATTGATAACTTTCGGTTTTGTTAGTACTCTTGTTGGAGGCGCTTTGCTTCTTTCTACGACTCTTTTTGCCAAAAGTAAACAAGATAATGATGTGAGCAGACTTCAAGCTTTATCAAAATTTTCCAAAGTTTTAGGAACGGTTGAAAAGTATTATGTTGATGATTTGAGTATGAATGAGATCATCAACAAGGCTATAGCCGGACTTTTAACCAATCTTGATGCTCATTCGTCCTTTCTTGATAAAAAAGCTTTTAAAGAGATGCAGATACAAACAAACGGAGAGTTTGGAGGTCTTGGCATTACGGTAGGCATGAGAAACGGAGTTTTGACGGTCATATCTCCTATAGAGGATACACCCGCATATAAAGCCGGTATCAAAGCCGGAGATATTATCTTAAAGATAAACGACAAATCAACTCTCAATATGACTATCGACGAGGCGGTCTCTTTGATGAGAGGCAAGCCTAAGACCAAGATAGTTTTAACAGTTGTTAGAAAGGGTGAAAATAAACCTATAAAGATAAAAATTATTAGAGATATTATAAAGATAAAGTCTGTTTACGCGAAAGAGGTAGAGGGTAAGAATATACTATATATCAGGGTTACCAGTTTTGATAAAAAAGTTGTAGAAGGTGTGAAAAAGGCATTAAAAAAATATCCTAATAAAAAAGGCATAGTGCTTGATTTAAGAAATAATCCAGGAGGACTTTTATCTCAAGCCGTAGGACTTGTAAATCTTTTTGTCGATAAAGGCGTCATAGTATCTCAAAAAGGTAGAGTAAAGAGTGAAAATACCGAATACAAAGCCACAAGCGAAGGAACTATCAAGGATATTCCTATAGCCGTGCTTGTAAACGGCGGAAGCGCAAGTGCGAGTGAGATCGTAAGCGGCTCTTTACAAGACCACAAAAGAGCTATTATCGTAGGAGAGAAAACTTTTGGAAAAGGTAGCGTTCAAGTGATACTTCCTATAGATAAAACCGAAGCCATTAGACTTACTATCGCAAGATACTATCTTCCAAGCGGCAGAACCATCCAATCCGTCGGCGTGACGCCGGATGTGACCGTTTATCCGGGTAAAGTTCCTGGAAAAGAGGATGAATTTTTGATAAAAGAGAGAGAACTAAAAAAACATCTAAGAAGCGAACTTGAAAAAGCGGACGGTAAAAAAGTGAAAAAAGAAGAAAAAGTAGATAAGAAAAAAGTTATCACAAAAGATGATTTGTATAAAGATTTGCAGTTGAAAACGGCGGTAGATATCGTGAAGGTTTTAGAGATAGAGGGTAAAAAATGAAAAAGCTCGATCTATTATATGAAGGCAAGGGCAAAAGACTCTTTGCCTGCGAAAACGAAGATATGCTAATAGCGGAATTTAAAGACGATTTGACCGCTTATAATGCCCAAAAAAGAGGAAACGAAAAAGGGAAAGGCGCATTAAATTGCCAAATAAGCACCGAGCTTTTTAGATTGCTTGAAAAAAACGGTATAAAAACACACTTAGTAGAAACGATAAGCGACAATGAACAGTTGGTAAAAAAGGTTCAAATCATTCCTATAGAGGTGGTAGTTAGAAATATAGCTACAGGCTCGCTTACCAAAAGACTCGGCATCAAAGACGGTACGGTTTTGCCTTTTGCTTTGGTGGAGTTTTACTATAAAGATGACGATCTTGGCGATCCTATCCTCAATGACGAACACTGTTTGATACTTGATTTGGCAAGCGAGAGTGAGCTTGAAGAGTTAAAAAGACTCGGTAGAGAGATCAATGTGATATTGAAAAGTTTTTTCAAAGATAGAAATTTGAAGCTTGTGGATTTTAAGGTGGAGTTCGGAAGAGATAAAGATGGAAATATTCTTCTAAGCGATGAGATAAGCCCCGATAGTTGTAGATTTTGGGATGCTAAGACTAATGAAAAACTAGATAAAGATAGATTTAGGCAAGGGCTAGGTGGCGTCAAAATGGCTTATGAAGAGGTATTAAAAAGAATTTTGAAAGGAAACGATAGATGAAGGTTATCGTAAATATTCAGTTAAAGCAAGGTGTTTTAGACCCGCAGGGTAAAGCCGTTCATCATGCTTTAAGTTCACTATCCTTTGATGAGGTAAAAGGTGTGAGAGTGGGAAAACAGATCGTTTTAGATATCGACGCAGATGATAAAGAGACGATCAAAAAAAGAGTTGCCAAGATGAGCGAAGAGTTGCTTGCAAATACGGTGATAGAAGACTTTGAGATAGTTTTGGGAGATGAGGCTTGAAAGTAGGAGTTATTGTATTTCCCGGAACGAACTGTGAGATAGATACCAAATACGCATATGAAAAATTAGGTGCCGAAGTAGAACTTATTTGGCATAAGGATACCGTTTTGCCAAAAGGGTTGGATTTATTGGTTTTGCCCGGAGGTTTTAGTTACGGCGATTATCTAAGAAGCGGAGCTATCGCCAAATTTTCTCCTGTTAGCGACGCTGTTGTGGAGTTTGCGAAAAAAGGCGGTTATATCCTTGGTATTTGCAACGGTTTTCAGATACTTCTTGAGCTATCTTTGCTTCCGGGAGCTATGAAGAAAAATCAAGATATACACTTTATATCCGAATATCACTATTTGAAAGTCGTAAATAACGACAATAAATTTTTAAGACTTTTTGATAAGGGAGATTTGGTAAATATCCCCATCGCTCATGGTGAAGGCAACTACTATATAGACGATGAGGGTTTTTCAAGACTCCGGGATAATTCTCAAATACTTTTGACATATTGCGATAAAGACGCAAAAGAGTTAAATCCAAACGGTTCGGTCGGTGCGATAGCCGGCATATGCAACAAAGATAAAAATGTCTTTGGTCTTATGCCTCATCCCGAAAGAGCGGTCGAGGAGATGCTCGGCTCTAAAGACGGAGTTAAAATGCTGGAGGGATTTTTCAAATAAATAAAATGAGAAAGGTTGTTTTTCTTTTACTTATCTTTTTTACTCATCTCTTAGCGATAGATGACGGAAGTGCTACTCAAAATATTCGACAAAATTTAATATACGCTACATATGCAAATAAGCCAGAAAGAGTTTACGTAAAACAGATATTTAAAGTGGAAGTTAAACTCATAGTGGCTATTAAAAGATTTGATAAAATATCCACAAAGTTCATAAGAGGTTATAAAGTAGATGTTCTAAATCCAAAAAGCCCATGGCAAAAAAGAGGCGATAGTGTCTATTTTAATACATTTTACTACAAGGTCAATTCCGAAAAATCAAGATTTCCGAAAATATATATCAAAATACTTAAAAAAGGCAGAGTGCTTTCGGCTTATACGCTTGGACCCATCGATACAAAGATTGTCAAACTGCAAAAAAGCAATCTTTTTAGCGGTGTGATAGCTCAAAACCTAAAAGTGGAAAAAGCTAAAACCACTAAATATGACGATAAAAGCAATATCTTAGTGATGGAGATAACGGGAAAACTCGCTAATTTAAAAGATTTTAATTTAAGCGGAGTTATAAAAAATCATATAGACTCATATAGTGTAAATTTGCCGGATATGAAGATATTTTATTTCGCTATTTTGCCTAAAAAGAGAAAGTTTTTCGAGTTTACATATTTTGATACTACCCAAAATAGTTTTAAAAAGTTCTCTATCCCCGTAAAGGTAAAAAGTGAGGATACCAGTACTCAGCTTGAATTAAATCCCAAAGATAGCAAGCTAACTCTTTATAAAAATATAGCCTTAGCGGTTGCGGCTTTTATCTCTTTGGTATTGTTTATCATAAGAAAGAAGATAGTGTATTTGCTTATTATTATAGCTTCGGTCGCATATTTGTTGCTGTTTTACAATCCGTTTGATACGATAATTATAAGTAAAGACACAAAGATAAGGATATTGCCTACATACAATTCGACCGTATTTTATATAACGGACCATCAAATGAGTGTTGAAAAATTAAATGAAATAGACGGATATATTAAAGTCAAATTGCCAAACGGTAAAATAGGGTGGATAAAAAGTGCCAAGGAGAGTGATATTGAGTAAGCCGAAAATCGTTAAAAGATTGATAGCCTTATACTTTTCTATAAATTTCTTTTTTACTATTTCGTTTGTCGTTATCTTGATGTTTTTCTTTAGAAAACACCATAAAACTTTTAGATACTATTGGGCAAAACTTCAGCTATTTCTTTTGCGTGTAAAACTAGAGGTGGTGGGCAAGCCGGATAAGAGCGCTAAAATGCTACTATTAAATCATCAAAGCGTAGCCGATATCGTTATCATGGAGGCTATCTATCCCGCGGATTTGGCTTGGGTAGCAAAAAAAGAGATAGGAGATATGCCGTTTTTCGGTCATATTCTTGATTATCCTGAGATGATTAGTATAGATAGAGAAGATAGAAAATCTCTCATTCAACTCATAAAAGACGCCAAAGATAGACTTTCAAAGGGTAGGGTGTTGGCTATATTTCCCGAAGGTACAAGGGGTAACGGAAGAAAGCTTTTGAAGTTTAAAGCCGGAGCGAAAATAGTGGCGGAAAAATTGGAGCTTAAAATCCAGCCTGCGGTTTTTATAGGCACTATCAACGTGTTTGATTCAAAAAATTTTCTTGCCGATTTCTCAAAGGTCAAACTTGTCTACTTAGACCCCGTCGAGCCAAAAAAAGGTAGCGGTTGGTATGAGAAGTTGAGAGAGGATATGCAGGCGGTTTTGGATAAGGAGTTATCGTGAAAAGATATCTGGGAAAAAAGAAGATTATAAGGATATATATAGACAATCAAGATAAATTTGAGGGCAAGCCGCTTTGGGAAGAGATACTAAAAAGGGTTAAAGAGTACGGACTTGCGGGTGCTACCGTGTTTAAAGGGGTTGCCGGTATCGGCGCTCATAGTGAAGTGAGGAGTTTTAACGTATGGGCTTTAGCTCAAGAACTTCCTATTATTATAGAGATTATCGATGATGAGGATAAGATTTTAAAATTTATAGATAAGATAGATTATATGATAAAAGAGGGTTTGACAACCGTAAGTGACACTGAAGTGATAAGATATAAGCATAAAAAGTTCAACGGTTAAGGTCTTTTATGAATTTTATGATTTTATTATATGTGGGAGCGGGTGGATTTGTCGGAGCTATTTCAAGGTTTTTATTGGCTGGTTTCGTTCAAAAATCTTTTGGGATACTTTTTCCGGTTGGAACGCTTTTTGTTAATGTGCTTGGTAGCTTTATCATCGGTTTTGCGGCTATGTATTTTTCCGAAGTTATTCAACCCGAAGCCAAAGCTTTTGTGATTACCGGTTTTCTTGGGGCTTTAACGACATTTTCAACTTTTTCTTTAGAAAATGTCAATATGTTACAAAACGGCGAGATGGATAAGATGATTTTAAACATCTTTTTAAATGTCTTGCTAACTCTATCTGCTACCCTGTTATCCGTAATGCTTTTTAAAAAGATATATGGATAGTTTATGAAATTCGTTGAAGTTTAAAAGGAGATAACTTGAAAGGTTTTTTAATATTTTTACTGCTTGTTTTTATTATGATAGGTCTATTTTTGACATACCAGATATACCATCCGTCAAATACGCAATATGTTAGAAGAGGGCTTGACTGGGTGCGTGTAGATGTAAATTTATCAAAAAAATAAATAGATACTTTATACTGTTTGTATCAAGTTTATTGCAAATATTTTATAAGAAATATTTACAAATCTCTTTTTTTTAGCTATAATTCTTTCAAAAAAATTTAAGGAGAAGAGATGTCGAAATATAAATTTGATACTGAAATAAATCAATTATTGGATCTGATGATCCACTCACTTTACTCAAACAAAGAGATTTTTCTAAGAGAACTCATATCAAATGCGTCTGATGCTATAGATAAGTTAAAGTTTTTAACTATAAGCGACGAAAAATTTAAGGATTTTAAGTTTGAGCCTCGTATCGAAATAGAGGCGGACAAAGAGAAAAAAAGACTAATAGTTAGAGATACCGGTATAGGCATGAATAAAGATGACCTTATAGAACATCTTGGAACTATCGCAAAAAGCGGAACGAAAACATTTTTGGAGAGTTTAAGCGGTGACGCCAAAAAAGATTCTTCGTTGATAGGACAGTTCGGTGTCGGTTTTTACAGCGCTTTTATGGTGGCTAAGAGGATAGAGGTAATCTCTAAAAAAGCCGGAGAAGATAAAGCTTATAGCTGGATAAGTACCGGAAACGGAGAATATGAGATAAAAGAGGCGAAAAAAGATAGCGTCGGTACCGAGATTATACTTGATTTAAAAGATGGAGAAGAGGAGTTTTTGGAGGAGTGGACGATAGAGAGGATAGTGAAAAAATACTCCAACCATATTCCTTTTCCTATCTATTTGTTAAAAGAGAGTGAAAAAGACGGTAAAAAAGAGAAACATTTTGAGCAGATAAACAAAGCTTCAGCTCTTTGGAGACTAAATAAAAACGAAATAAGCGATGAAGAGTATATAGACTTTTACAAGCAACTAACGGGCGATAGCAACGACCCTTTGCTTTGGATACATACTAATGCGGAGGGTACTTTGGAGTATTCGACTCTATTTTATATTCCGTCGGTTGCTCCGTTTGATCTTTTTAGGGTTGATTATCAGCCCGGGGTTAAACTTTATGTCAAGAGAGTATTTATAACCGACGACGATAAAGAGTTGATGCCGACATATTTGAGATTTGTAAGAGGTATTATCGATAGTGAGGATTTGCCTTTAAATGTTAGCAGAGAGATGCTTCAGCAAAATATCATATTGACAAAGATAAGAAAAGCTTCGGTTAAAAAGATACTCAATGAGCTTAAAAAGTTAAAAGAGAAAGATTTTGAAAAGTATCTTAAATTTTACAAACTATTTGGCAAGGTTTTAAAAGAGGGGGTTTATACCGATTATGAAAATAAAGAGCTTATTTTAGACCTTTTACTTTTCAAATCTACAAAAAGAGACAATGTCAGTTTTAAAGAGTACAAAGAGAGTATGAAAGAGGGGCAAAAAGCCATCTATTATATATTGGGCGATGATGAAAAAGTGCTGAAAAACTCTCCTCTTATCGAAAACTTTAAAGCAAAAGATATAGAGGTCTTGATCATGGATGACGAGGTTGACGGTCTTATCATGAGGGTCGTAACGGAATACGATAAAACTCCGGTTAAATCCGTCAATACAAGCGAGATAGACGATGATGTCAAGAAAGATGACGAAGAGGAAAAAGAGGAAGAGTCATCAAAAGAGATTACCGAAATCTTAGTGAAGATGAAAGAGATACTAAAAGATGAAGTTAAAGATGTAAAGATAAGTAAAAGACTGAATGAATCGCCGGCTTGTTTAGTGTTTGATAAAGATGACCCCGATTTTGTTATGCAAGAGATGTTAAAGCAGATGGGGCATACCGATTTGCCAAAAGTAAAACCTATACTTGAGATCAATCCAAATCATGAGATATTGAAAAAACTATCCGAAAACGACTCTTTGGCAACCATAGAAGATGTCGCTCATATACTTTATGATGAAGCAAGACTCATAGAAGGTATGAAGATAGAAGATAGTGCTGATTTCGTAAAGAGGATAAATAAGATACTTGCCAAGAGTATTTAGAATAGAAAAATAAATCGGTTGCCCTGAGCTATTTCTTAGGCAACCGATTTAGATAAATACCGTTTTTAAGAATACTAAAATGAGTTTAAAACAATACTTAAATCTTTTTAATTTAAATCTTTATTTCTCCCTGTCTTTATAGGTTTTTAATTAGCTACTTGGAAGAAACGGCTTTAGAGAAATTATCCAATGAGCGTATCTGTGGTCATTTTTAATCATGCCGAACCGAGGTTGTGAAAAAATACTTTATAAAAAAGTATAAAATTTATAAATTTTGACGATATTATCTTAAGTTAAAGTTTAAATTAATTGAATTTTTTGATTTTGAGTTGTTTTAAGCGATGATTTATTGTCGCATCAAATACGGTCGTTAAAATATAAGGATTTTATATGAGAGTTACTAATATTCAATATCGCAGTATCGAAGAGTTGGAGAATAATTTTAAAATAAAGGATTTAGACGCTCAAAAAAGCTTAATCCAAATATTTAGCGGATTTGTCAAAGAAGATGAAGTAAAAAAAATTCAATCCATCATAAAAGATAAAAGCCACAATATCCCTTTTATAGGTACCACGACTTCCGGTGAAATATTTGAAGGTAACTCGTTTGAAAATACCATAGACATCTCTATTATGGAGTTTGAAAATAGCACGGTTAAGCAAGGCTATTTTGCCGATGAAGACGACTATAAGATGGGTCAGCATATAGCCACTTCTCTATTTGGCGATAACACAAAAGCGATGATACTTTTTATAGAGGGTTTGCAAACAAACGGAAATGATGTCTTAGACGGCATCAGCTCCGTAGATAGCTCCATACCCGTCGCCGGAGGGCTGGCGGGAGATAACGGATATATCGTCAAAACTTTTATATTTGACGCAAACGGGGTTTATTCTAGAGGCAGTGTCGCCGCATCCCTAAATAGCGACCGCTTAAACGTCTTTACCCAATATCAGCTAAACTGGCAAGCCATCGGTAAAACTATGACCGTTACTAAAGTTGAAAAAAATAGGCTCTATGAGATAGACGGACTTAACGCAAGTGAGATATATAAAAAATATCTGGGAGAGAAGATAGGTGACGATCTTCCGTTCTCCGCTACGGAATTTCCTCTTTTAAAGATAGAGGACGACGGACTTGAGGTTTGTCGTGTCATAAGTCATAAATTTGACGACGGATCGCTTCTAACGGTAGGAAATCTTGAGGTGGGCGATAAAGTCCGCTTGGCTTTCGGAAATGTTGATCTGATACTCAGTGATACGCAAAATAATATAAAAAAGTATCACTCTTTTCAGCCAGAAGTTATATACATATATAGTTGTGCGGGTCGAAGGGTCTTTTTGCAGTCTGAAATATCTATGGAGTTAAACCCGTTTAATAAAATAGCTCCCAATATAGGATTTTTCACTTACGGAGAGATATATCATAACGAAAAGGACGATAGAAATTCTTTGCTTAGTATGTCGATGACCATACTTGCTTTAAGTGAACAAGATAACACAAAAAAATATTTCGATAAAGATTTTCAAAATGAAGATAGCGAAAAGAACTTCAATACCAATAAGCACTTTTTAGTCCTAGAGGCTTTAACTCATCTATCAAATACGGTTATATCCGAGCTTGAAGAGGCGAGAAAACAGTTAAAAGAGCAGGCAAATAGAGATTATTTGACGGGCTTATACAATAGAAGATATTTTAATGAGATAGCTCAAGAGTTAATCTACATATCAAAAAGAGAGAAAAAGCCGCTTTCGGTTATCATGCTTGATATCGATAAGTTTAAAAAAATCAACGATACATACGGACATAGCACGGGGGACGATGTGATAAAGGTGCTTTCAAATACCATCATAGAAACCGGCAGAGAAAGCGATGTGGTATCTAGATACGGAGGAGAGGAGTTTGCGCTACTTTTGCCGTTTACCGATACAAAAGGGGCTTACAATCTAGCGGAAAAGATAAGAAAAAATGTTGAAAATAAAAAAATTATCACTCATGACGGACAAATTATTAGATTTACCATAAGTTTAGGAGTAGCTAGCGTATCAAAAAAAGATAAAAGTATCGAACAGTCTCTAAATAGAGCCGATGAAGCGCTATATGACGCAAAAAATAGCGGTCGAAATAGAGTCGTTTTGCACTAAATTCGGATTGTGTCTATTTTGATTTGCGTATGACCGTTTGGTATATCTTTTTATCTTCGCTAAACGAGGCTACTTCGTATCCTTGTTTTTCAAACTCCTCTATAAGTGGTTCGGGTCTAAAATCCGATACTATTTTTAAAGTTTCATCCTTTTTTAATTTTTTTAAAAGTTTATGAGCTTCCGCAAGAGGGTTTTTGCCTTTGTCTAAAAGTTCATTGGCATCTAAAACGGCAATCGGTTCTTTGTTTGCCCACGAAGGTCTGCTTTCGTCTATGATAATCTGCTCTTTTTCATCTATTTGTATCGGCTCTTGTCCTACTGCGACTCTTAGTTTGTTTAAAAGCTCATACGCATCCATCCCGCCTATGATAGCGGCTTGTTTTACGGTGGCTAGCTTTGCGAGTGTTCTTCTAAGTATCGGGTTGTTTAGTTTTTTAAATTTCGGATTTATGGAGATGAGTATATCTTTCATCCCTTTGTAGTCGTTTAAAAGTTCGGCGACTGTTGTATCCATCTTTATCTCTTTTTTCAAAGTAAACTCCATTAATTTTTTGTTAATATTATAACATTTTTGCTTAAATAAGAGTAAAATTATCTTGTTAAGAAATATTTTATCATTTTAGTTGTACTATTTCGTTATATATTTTAGTATATAAGGCTTTTTATGCATTATAGCGATATTTTGGATTTTCATACTCCCGATATTTTACAAAAAAGAATAGCCCTTCTAAAAGCGATAGATAAAACAGGCTCTATCTCAAAAGCCGCAAAAAGCATCCCCATGAGCTATAAAGCCGCCTGGGAGATAGTAGATAGCCTCAACAATCTATCTAAAGAGCCGCTTTTGACAAAAGAGATAGGCGGTAGCGGAGGGGGAGGGACGAAGCTCACGAGTTACGCAAAGCGGCTTATAGACGACTATGAAGTTTTAAAAAACGAGTATGAGAGGTTTTTATCCTCTCTTTCAAATATATCCGATATTTCGGCTATCAAAAAGTTGGCTTTGAGGATTAGTGCGAGAAATCAACTATTTGGCAAGATAGTGGAGATAAGGCAAGATAAAGTGAGCGCTGATATAAGTTTTGAACTAAAAAGCGGGATAGTTTTAAGATCAAACATAACTCTTGACGCACTAAAAGACCTCGAACTTAAGATAGACGACGAGATAGTGGGTATCATCAAAGCCTCCTCCATACTCATCTCAAACAATAAAGATTTTAAAAGAAGTGTCAATATATTTGAGGGAATTATAGAGGATATGGAGACGGGCAGGGTAAATACGGGGATCAAAATAGATGTAAATCAAGTGGATAAGATATGGCTGACTTGTAAAAATTCTCTTGTAAAAGAGCTCTCCTTGAAAGAGAATCAAAAAGCTTATATATTTATCAGACCCAAAGATATACTTATAGGAAAATAGCATGAAAAAGGTGTTGTCGGTTTTGATTTTATATTGCGGTTTTGTTTTTGCCTCGACGATAAAGATAGCGGTGGCGGCAAATGTGAGTTATGCTATGCCAAAACTTATAGAGGCTTTTCATAAGACAAATCCTAGTATAGATGTGCAAGTATTGCTTGGAAGTAGCGGAAAGTTAACCGCTCAGATACGAGAAGGAGCGCCGTTTGAGCTTTTTATGTCGGCAAATATGAAGTACCCTAAAGCTCTATATGAAGAGGGGTTTACTCTAACCAAGCCCGTGGTTTACGCTAAAGGCTCTTTGGCTTTACTTAGTAGTAAAAAGTGGGATTTTTCAAAAGGTTTGGAACTTTTAAAGAGTAGTGCCGTAAAAAAGATAGCCATAGCAAACCCGAAAACGGCACCGTATGGAAAAGCGGCTTTGGAAGCTATGCAAAAAGCGGGCATATATAAAGATATAAAAGATAAACTTATATATGGGCAGTCTGTATCTCAAGCCGTGGTTTACTCCATTATAGCGGCAGATATTGGGTTGGTAGCCAAGTCGGCTCTATATAGTAAAAAAATGAGAAAATATAAAAAAGGTCAAAATTGGATAGAGGTTGAGCCCTCTTTGTATGATCCGATAGATCAAGGCGTGGTTTTGATAAAAAACTCATCAAAAGAGGCTAAAGTGTTTTACGACTTTATCCTTAGCAAAAGAGCAAAAAAGATCTTTGAAGATTTTGGGTATAGCGAAAGATGAATCTCTTTGAGGCAACCGTTTTAGGCATAAAAGGTAAAGATGGATTGCATACTATAGAGTTTGACTATCACGGAGAGAGGCTTTGTATGATGGGGCTTGAGCTACCGGATATACGCATAGGTAGCCAAGTATTGCTTTCGGTGAAGTCCACCTGTGTCTCCATAGGGAGGGAGAGAAGTAAAAGTATAAGTATAAGCAATCAAATAGAGTGCACTATAAAAAAGGTGGACAATGGAGAGGTTTTGAGCTTGATAAAACTTGATAGCGGATATGACGAGATAGAGTGCGTTACTACTTTGTCATCATCTTTGAGTATGGGACTCAAAGAGGGGGATAGTGTGGTAGCCTTGATAAAAGCAAGCGAACTTTTTATAAAAGAGGTATTGTGATGTTTGAGATATTGTCTCATATGGATTTTACCCCGTTTTTACTCTCTTTTAAACTCGCTTT